>SHMQ01000021.1 GCA_008534395.1 Candidatus Acidulodesulfobacterium acidiphilum | reverse complement strand
TTGTTATGGGGACAGAATTGAATTCTGTCCCCATTATTATAATATATATATTGCGCTTTGTCTATATTTTCAAAATAAAGGCTGTTTTAGAAAAAGGTGCCAGATTAATTTTCCGCAAGTAGCTTTTTATATCAATTATTTTTATATCAATTAACTGTTTTGTATTCGGAAAATAAAATCTGACGCCTTTTTCATATTTTCAACATTACGGCTGTTTCGTCGCAATCCGGAAATTTTACGCAGTTTATACAGTCGCTCCATATCTTATGGGGCAGTTCAGATTTGTCTATAACGTTAAAACCGGATTTTTGAAAAAATTGCGGTTTGTAAGTTAAGGCAAATATATTGGTTATTTTAAAGAATTTAGCTTCTTCTATGCATTTTTTTATAAGTTCCGTCCCAATAAGTTTTCTTGTATAAGGCCTTTTTACGGCTAACGATCTGATTTCCGCCAGATTTTCCCATACTATTGCAAGAGCGCATGCCCCTATAACTTCAGGTTCGCAGCCGGAGGAGCCTTTTTCGCTATAATTTCCGTTTAAAATTTCATTTCCGGTTTCGGTTTCACATTCTATCTCGGCAATATAAAAATCTCTAAGATGAGTATATATATCGCTCATTGAACGCGGAAGCATCTCGCCGGCTTTTGAATATTCCGAAAAAAGTTTATAGAGCGATTTAACGTCGCACATAAGCGCTTTTCTCAGGACTACTTTTACGGTCTTAACGCCTTTGCCGACAACGCCTTCTTTATCGATTTTTTGGTTTTTAACGCGTCCGCCTTTGCTTTCAACGGTCAGACCTTCCTCGGTTTCGGCCTCCATCTCTATTTCTATTTCGGTAGGATAAAAAATAGCTGCCCCGCCTTTTTCATATCTCTGTCTGCCTGTTTTATACATATCTTTTTATTTAAAACCGCCCCTGTTTTTTAAAATTTCTCTTGCATGCATTAAAGCCGCTTCCCCTTTTGAATCGCCCGATAACATTCTTGCCGTTTCGGTTATTCTCTCTTCTTCGTTAAGCTCTTTTATCCTCGTATATGTTTTTCCGCTAATTACTTCTTTATAAACAAAAAAATGCCTGTCGGCAAACGAAGATACCTGGGCTAGATGCGTTATAAGTATTACCTGATTTGCTTCAGATATAGATTTAAGCGCCGAACCTACGAAATTAGCTACGTCGCCGCCGATTCCCGCATCGATTTCGTCAAAAATAAAAGTAGCGGTATCTTTTCTTTTATTTAAAATTTTTAAAATACATAAACTTATGCGGGAAAGTTCGCCTCCAGAAGCAACCTTGGAAAGCGCCCTGGGTTCTTCTCCCGGATTTGCTGAAAACATAAAAATGCAATCGTCCAATCCGGTTTCCGAAAAACTTTTCTCAAAATCGGTTTTATCTATATTTATTTTAAAAATAGGTTTAATTTTCAAAAAAAGCAGTTCTTTTTCTATTTGTTTTTCCATAATAGAAGCGGATTTTATTCTTTTTGCATGTAATTCTCCGGATATCCACAAAAAATTTTCTTTAAGCTTTTCATATTCGCCGTCTATTTCGGAAATTCTTCTTTCAAGTTCCGCAATACCGCCTAATTCCTGCTTTGCTTCATCGTATAGCTTAATAAGTTCTTCTAAACCGGAAACGTTATATTTATTTTCTATGCCTATAACGGAATCTATTTTAAGGCGTATTTCGTTAAGCCTATCTTCGTCGAATTCTAAAGCGGAATATTTTTCTAAAAATAAAAGAATATCTTCCACTTCTATTTTTGCCGTTTCGGCGTTTTTTAAGCTTTCCGTTTTTTTAAAAGCCGAATCTAATTCGGACAATTTTGAGAGATTGGAAACTAATAAAGCCATAGACTTTAAAATCCCGTATTCATCGCCGTCTATTAAATCTATTGAATTCAAAATAAGTTCTTTTATAGCGTTTGCGTTTTCTAACTTTTTTAGTTCCTGCTTTAAAATTTCTTCTTCGTCTGCCGATTTAATATTTAAATTTTCGACGTCGTTTACTATGTATGAATTTAAGGTTCTTATGCGCGATATACCGTCTATTTTTCTTGTTATTTCTTCTTTTTCCGATAATATTTTTTTGATTTCGCTATAAATCTTTTTAGCTTCTTTTAGCAAAGTTTCGTTGCCGGAGAAATCGTCCAAAAAAGCAAGCTGGCTTGCAGGGTCAATTAAAAATCTCCTGTCGTTCTGCCCGAATATTTTTAACAAATTTTCGCCGAATTTCTCTATTAAGTTTTTGTTTACCGGCTCCCCGTTTATAAAATATCTGCTTTTACCGCTTTCCGTAATCGTTCTTTTAATATTAAAATCGTCGGAACTCACTAAGTCTATTAATCCTTCAACGTCTGATTCCGCAAATATTCCGTTTAAACTTTCCTTTACCGACGCGTTTAAATCGAATACCGCAGTAACGTAACCTTCTTTTTCTCCAGTTCTTATAACGTCCAATCCTTTAGTTTTACCGAACAAAAAATTTAAGGATTCAATTATTATGCTTTTTCCGGCTCCGGTTTCTCCGCTAAGAACGTTAAGCCCGCCGCAAAAAGCTATTTCTAAAAAATCTATAGTGGCAAAATTTTTTATTTTTATAGTTTTTAACAATTTTGTCTAGACCTTTTACCAGTTTAATTTTGTCCTTAATATATTCCAGTAATCGTTATCTAAAGACGAAGACAGGTAAACCTTAGAAGGATGTTTTTTAATTATTATTTCGTCGTCGTTATTTAATTTCAAGCCATCCCTTCCGTCGGCGGAAATAAAAATATTCCTTTCCTGCGGCATAATTATTATTTTAAGTTCGCAAGGATTTATTATTATAGGTCTGTTGGAGAGCGTATGCGGGCATATAGGAGTTATTATAAAAGCGCCCATATCCGGCTGTACTATAGGTCCTCCGGCCGATAAAGAATAAGCCGTAGAGCCGGTAGGAGTAGCGATAATAAGGCCGTCAGCCCTGTAATCGTTCAATCTCAAACCGTTTACAAAAACGGTTAAATTAATAATTCTGGCATGAATACTTTTTTCCCTTGCGATAGTCGCTTCGTTTAACGCTACTAATTTTTCGATAGATTTGCCTTTCCTGAATACTTCGATGTCGATAGCCATTCTCGGTATAAATTCCAAAGTACCGTCTAAAAATCTTTCTATAGCATCTTTCTTTTTTTTCTCCGGAACTTCTACCAAGAAACCCAGGGTGCCGAAATCTATTCCTATTACCGGCACTTCGGAAAGTTGAGGAAAAATCTTTCCAAGCGTAATTAAAAGAGTTCCGTCTCCTCCGCAGACTACTACAAGTCCGACGTTTTTAGTGTCGGAACTTTTGATATCCATACTGGGCTTGATTATCGTTTCTATGCCGTTCTTTTTAAAAAGTCCGCACACGTATTCTGCGGATTTTAAAGCGGCCGCGGCGTCTTTTTTGTAGGAAACCAGAACCCTCTTAATATTCTTATTGAAATCGGATGAAAACATTAAATTGCCGTTACGATGCCGTTGTAATGCCGCCGAAAGTCAATTCCGGCGCTATAGTTAAAAATGCTTATGAAGAGCTTTTGTTTCATTTAATAATCCGCCTTCTTTTATTATTTTAACCTGTCTGTCCGTTAAATTATACTTAAACTTATATTCGGCATTTCCCTGACTTTTATTTATAAAAGTAACCGGCTTGCGCTCGCTTAATTCTTTTAAAATGTTAGGGGCGATAAGTTCGTCTCCCTGTTTTATTTTATCATAATCGGCTGGGTTTTCAAATATAAGGGGCAATATACCGAAATTTATTAAATTTGCAAAATGGATTCTGGCAAAAGATTTAGCTATTACGGCTTTAACTCCAAGATACATAGGCGCAAGCGCCGCATGCTCCCTGCTCGAACCCTGCCCGTAGTTTTCGCCGCCTATTACGAAACCGCCTTTCTCCTTTAGCGCTCTTTCCGAAAAAGCCGGATCCACCGTTTCAAATACATATTTAGAAATGGCAGGGATATTAGACCGAAGCGGAAGTATTTTAGAGCCTGCCGGCATTATATGGTCGGTAGTGATATTATCGCCTACCTTGAGAAGAACATTTCCGGATATCGATTCCGGAAGTTTCTGCTGAACTGGAAGCGGTTGAATGTTAGGCCCTCTGTAAACTTCGACTTCTTCCGGCTTAGTAGAAGGAGGGATTATCATTGAATCGTCTATATCGAATTTTTCCGGCATTTTAATTTCCGGAGCTTTTCCAAGCGTCCTCGGGTCGGTAATATAACCGGTAAGCGCAGAAGCCGCCGCTGTCTGCGGCGAAACAAGATAAATTTTTGCGTCCTTAGTTCCGCTCCGTCCTTCAAAATTACGGTTAAAAGTTCTTAAAGAAACGGCGCCTGAACGCGGAGCCTGCCCCATACCTATACATGGTCCGCAAGTCGATTCCAGTATCCTTGCCCCTGAAGCTATTAAATCGGCAAGAGCTCCATTTTTTGCAATCATTTCAAAGACCTGTTTAGAACCTGGCGAAATAACGAGACTGACGTCGGGATGCACTTTTTTTCCTTTTAATATTGCGGCTACCGTCATCAAGTCGGCATAAGACGAATTAGTGCAGCTTCCAATGGCGGACTGGTCCACCTTTACGTCTTTTAATTCGCTTACTTTTACTACCTGGTCGGGCATATGAGGTTTTGCCGCAAGCGGTTCGAGCGAACTTAAATCAATTTCTATAATCTCGTCGTAAACGGCATCTTCGTCTGCGGAAATAGGCGTATAATCCTGAATTCTTCCTTCGGCTTTTAAAAATTCCATAGTTCTTTCGTCGCTAGGAAAAACGGATGTAGTCGCGCCGAGTTCGGCGCCCATATTGGTAATAACCGCTCTTTCTGGAACGCTTAGCGTTTTTACTCCTTCGCCGCCGTATTCAAAAATTCTGCCTACGCCGCCTTTAACGGTCAGCCTTCTTAAAAGTTCTAAAATAACGTCTTTCGCCGAAACAAAATCATGCAGTTTTCCGGAAAGTTTAACCAGAACGACTTTGGGAACATTCATATAAAACGCCCCGCCGCCCATCGCAACCGCAACGTCGAGCCCTCCTGCGCCTATAGCTATCATTCCTATTCCGCCGGCGGTCGGCGTATGGCTGTCGGAACCCAGAAGCGTCTTTCCCGGAATGCCGAATCTTTCCAAATTAACCTGATGGCATATTCCGTTTCCGGCTTTAGAATAAAATATTCCGTATTTTGCCGCTATCGTCTGCAGAAATCTGTGGTCGTCGGCATTTTCAAAACCGGTCTGCAGAGTGTTATGGTCTATATAGCTGACCGACAAATCGGTTTTTACCTTAGGTACGCCTATTGCTTCGAACTGCAGATATGCCATAGTTCCGGTAGCGTCCTGCGTAAGCGTCCTATCGATTTTTAATGCAATTTCTTCTCCCTGTTTTAAATTTCCGCCGACAAGATGCGAGCTTAAAATTTTGTACGTTAAACTCTGTCCCATAAATTAAATTTCTCCCGATTTATGTTATTTGTATTAATTTTTAATTGAATAATTTTAATATATTTTCTTAATAAAGTAAATTCTCAATTTGCGACAAGGACGTAATTGAATTCCGTCCTTGTCCAATTTGTGACGGGGACAGAATTGAATTCCGTCCTTTTCCATTTTGTGACGGGGACAGAATTGAATTCTGTCCCCGTATTTAAAGCGCTCCTTTTGCAAATAAAACGGCGGGAATGGTTTTTAAAATAATTATAAAATCTAATTTTAACGTCCATTCGTCGATATATTTTAAGTCTAATTCTACCCTATCCTCAAAACTCAGCATGCTTCTTCCGCTAATCTGCCACAGACAGGTAATGCCGGGCTTCATAGAAATCCTCCGCCTCTGTCTTATGGAATATTTTTTTACTTCGTCGGGCATAGGCGGTCTAGGGCCTACAAGACTCATATCCCCCCTTAAAACGTTATAAAATTGCGGTATTTCGTCAAAACTGGTTTTTCTCAAAATTTTGCCTATTCGGGTAATTCTTGGGTCGTTTTTCAGTTTTATTTCAATTCCGTCTTTACTAAAATCTTTTATAAGTTCTTCTCTTAGTTCATCGCTGCCTTCATACATAGTCCTAAACTTATAAAAAGTAAAAAGTCTTCCGTTTTTTCCTATTCTTTTGCTTTTGTATAAAACGCTTCCTTTAGAATCCAATTTAATTAAAACGGCTATAATTATAGATGGAACTAAAAATATAAAAATCGCAAAAACCGAGCCTATTATATCTATCAATCTTTTTACAAAAAGCCTGATATCGTCTTCCGGCGACGTATAAAATGAAATAACGGGATAATTTCCTACTTTTTCAAAAGCTACTTTTGAATATTTAAAAGGTATAAAGTTAGTCGGTATCTTAACGGCTATACCTTTTTCTTCAAGCAGTAAGGTAGCTTCTTTTATGTCGGCAATTTCACCGCCCTTTATGTCGAATATAACTTCGTCCACCGGATTATTTATAACAAAATCTATCAGTCCGCTTAAATCATTTTTGTCGGTTTCCTTAACTAATTTTATACCCAGATATTCGCTCGATATAATAATATCTCTTATGCTCATGCCGTTTTGACGTTTATTTTTTCCTTCGCCTTCGCATCCTACACCCTCAGAGTTTTTATCTCCTTTTACCAGAACTATATTTCTTATCGAGTATCCCCGTCTCTTAAGTTTTACCGATAGTTTTCTTCCTGCGTAATCGGCAAGGATTAGCGACAAAAATGAATATATAGAAAAATATCCTATAAAAAGCCTTGATACATAAGCTACCTTAAACATAAAAAGAACGGCGTAAATTAGAAATATCGATATTACGGTTATCTCAAAAAGCTTTATTACGTCCGATTTAAAACTTTCCGTATTTAAATTTAAATACATTCTAAATAAAAATAGTAAAAAATAAAAAATAAAAGCTATCGGGGCTAAAAGCCATAGATAAAAATCGATTGAATAAAGCCTATATCCTATTATCAGAGGGGTTATCAGGTTATAAGTAATAAAAGACAGAAAAAAAGCGCCGCAAATAAAAATAACGGAAATTATATAAAAATACTGGGCAAGAATTTTACTTCTTTGGGATAACATAATATTTATTATATTGCAATAAATTACCGCTTTAAAATCTGATCGTTAAAATTAGGTTTCCGGCAGTAAACTTGCCGCCGCAAACAACGCTAAAAAGAAAAGCCATAAATTAGTCAGCTGATCGTTAGACATATTAGATACTCCGGCAAAAGAACCATAAAAGACTATAGACGTTCCTATTAATATTACGGCTATTTTGCGTTTAAAATTATCATTTGAATTAATAAATAATTTAAACGGTTTTTTCAAAGCAAGAAAAAAAAGCCACATAAGCGCAATAAAACTAAATATTCCGGTTTCGGCCAGCGTCTGCATATAGCCGTTTTCAGGCCAGTTATCATAAAGGTCGTATATTTTTTTACCTGTTTTTGGATTATAATACCATGGAAATCTGACGCCTTTATGTTCGTCGAAATATTTTGAAAACGCGCCTACTCCGATGCCGGTAAAAGGATATCTTTTAAAAACTGCCCATGCAGATTCTATTAAAGCTATATGACTTTCTATATCGCCGTGATTTTTAAGTTCCAATTTATATATTTTAGGATTAAACATAGAAAAAATCCTGCTTTTAAACGTTTTAGAAATGGAAAAAATCCCGACGTTTAATAATAAAAGCAGAATAAGCGCCGCAACAAAAAGTTTTTTTGATTTCAAATACATTAAAACAAAAACAGCCGGTATAATCCCTATCCATGCAGACCTTGCCTTTGCAAATACTATGTCGAAAACGCCAATGAGAATCATTATTCCGAAAATAATAAAATACGACATTCTTGTTATTTTTTCCGCAAGCGACGTTCTGTCTCCGATATCTTTCTTTTTAAAATCAAGCAGATAATAAGCTATAATTACGATTAATCCGTAAGATACCTGTACCGGAAAACCGACCCAGTTTCCAATTAATCCCGTAAGCCTATTATGCGAATGAAGAGCGTCGATAAAAATTCCCTGAAAAAATCCGTAAATTATAGCGGCGCATATAGAAAACGTAAAAGTATAAATCATTATTTTTATTCTTTTTTTTGAATTTAAAAGTTCTGCTGCCGCAAAAAAGAATAAAATAAAATATATTATTTCTCCGCCTTCGTTAAAACTGTCTGCAATGCTGAATGTCCAGAAAAAAGAAGCTGTTACTATAACTGCATAAATAAGAAGAGGTATATTAAAACCCGTTTCAAGTATGGAAAATTCTCTTTTTGATATTTTATAAGCTATAAAAAAAGCTATAGCAACAATCATTCCGAAAACGGCAATACCGTCTTTGACGGGTATAAAAAGCGCAAATAAAAATATTCCGAAAACTCCGGCCTTTTCAAATAATCCTCTAAATTCAGGTTTTTTGACGGCAAGAGCAATTAATATTGCGGCTGACAGCAGTATAGTTCCTATTTTAAAATATGTCAATAAATTCAAATCGTTAAATTCCACCTGCTCAGCATACTGCCAGTTTCATTTAATAATATCATAATAAAGTCCTTCATAAATTTTTGCCGAATCTTCCCATCCAAAATGTTTATTGGCCGAATTAATAACAATATCGCTCCATTTAATGCCCATACGCCCATCTTTACCTGCTGTTTTAACGGTTCCTTCGGATGCATAAATATTATACAGCGAGTCGAGAGCCCAGGCAATTCCGTTAGTATCCGTATATCGAACAAGTATTCCGGACGGATTTTTAGCATCCGGATTTGTAATATCCGAAACGGTGTCGTGAAGACCGCCCGTATCGCCAGCCGCAATAACGCATCCGTATCTCATAGCTATCATCTGCGACAATCCGCAAGGCTCGAACTTTGAAGGCATAACGAAAATATCCGATGCTGCATATATTTTATGGGAAAGAGCTTCATCGTATTTTCCGGTATGCGCAAAAACCTTATCTTTGAAAACTTCCGCAAGGTAATTTGCTTTGCCTTCTATGTAATCCTTGCCGCTTCCGAGTATGACTACTTGAAACGGAAAATCGTTCCAGCTAAAAAGCGCGTCCAAAAATTCGTTTATGCCTTTTTCCTCGGTAAGCCTGCTTACTACCCCTATAAGAGGAAGTATTTTACCGTCTTTATCTTTTTTTAAAGGCAGGGAAATTTCCGAAAAAAGCGCCTTTTTATTATTTAATTTAAATTTTTTCCATTCTGCATAATCTTTAATTCCGTATCCGTCGTTTTTAATATTTAAATTATAGCTTATAAACCTGTCGGTTTTCGGATTCCAGTAATCTAAATCTATGCCGTTAAGTATCCCTCTTAGACGTCCTGCATTGCGGAGATTATTAAGCTCGCCGTCAAGCCCGAAGCCGAATCTGCTGTCGGTTATTTCCTGGGCATACGTCGGGCTTACCGTAGTAACTATATCGGAAAGCTTAATTCCGCCTTTTAGACTGTTTATAGTTCCGAAATGTTCGTAAGCATCGGAAGAATTATATTTAAAATCTAAGCCTATATCGTAAAAATCGTCCAAACCGTAAACGCCTTGATAACCAAGATTATGTATCGTAAAGGCTATAGCAGGCCTTAATCCTTTTGCGCTTACGCTCCTGCTCAATTTACCGCTTAAAATACCTTCGGCGGAACCGCTTAAGTTTACCGAAACTTTTTTATCTCCAAACGTCTGCCTTACGACGGCGGGAACAAATCCTCCCGACCAGTCGTGAGTATGGACGACCAAAGGTATTCCAAGAATTTTCATTGCGTACGCCGTTCCATGAGCAAGCATTGCATAACGCCACAGGTTGTCTTTATATGCACAAACCCCTCCGTGCGTACCGTAAACTTCTTCCCTGTTAAAAAAATGATTCTGCTCTATAAGAACGATAGGAATATCTCCCAAGGCAAAACCGGTTTTAATTCCAAACTCAAAAGGAATTTCCCCGAAATTTACTCTGCCGGCCGGATATGTTTCCCTTATATCTAATAAATTTTTTGGAATTATATTTTTGTAATAAGGAATTACCACCCGCACGTTAATGCCGGCCCTGAGCAAAAATTTAGGAAGGCTGCCCATTACGTCGCCGAGACCTCCGGCTTTTACCAGCGGAGACATTTCCGCCCCTACAAACCATATTTCGTTATTAAATTCGCTCATTTTAAACCCGTTTTTATTTGCATGCTTTTTAAAAATTCAAGGCTTTTTATTAATTTATTTTTTCTACGTCTATAGATATTATACTACTAAAATCTTCTTCTGTATTTAAGTTAAAATTATATCTTATCTCTATGCCCTGAAAAATCCTTTCGTATCCGTTTTCGGAAAGCGACATAGTCGTCAAAGGCTTAAATACGATGTCGTAATTTTTTAAAAAATTAGAGTCCGACCGTTCTTTCAGCGTTATTTTTCCGCCCCAGAATGAATCTTTCAAATATATAAAATTATCGCATCCGGATGCATTGTTTTTTTTCATGATATTATTAATTCCTTTCACTTCGCCGTCCATATCTATGCTGACTGCCGGGCCGTCGCCGCCGGGGAAAGCAAACCTGAAAACGACTTGTAAATTTCCGGAAATTTTCGGCCTTGATTTTATGAAAAAAGATACAGACTCCTCTATCTTTATGCTTAGCCCTAAAATTTCATCGGGCATACCTTCCGCTTTTATATCCGTTAAATTATTTAAATTATTATCGCGGAGGGCTTCACCGCCGCCGGTAATTACGGGATACGCCTTTGTTTCGACAAATATATAATTTTTACCGTCATGTTCGCATATATTTTTTATATCCGCGCAGGAAAAATAAAGAGGCTTGTTTTCAAATAAAATTTCAAAAGAAGGAAGAATGCCTTTGTGCGTTAAAATATCATTTTCCGATAAATCGGAAGGATATTTAGTTTCGTCATGTATCGTCTTAGGCGGCTCTTCTTCCGAACCGTTTTTATTTTTTATATCGCTATCGGCGCTTTCTTCTTTTGAATTTTTTTCTTTTATTTTTAAGATGTCGTATTCTTCATGCAGGCAGAATACGTCGCCAAGAGAATGAATCAATCCTTTTCCTATATAATCCAATGCCGAAAAAGAAGCTGACGAAGGCTTATAAACTATACACCATAAATCGTTTGAAAGCAAAAATTCTTTTTCTCCGTCCGAGTCGAAATCAAAACATTCTATCTCTATTTTTCCGCTAACGGCATCTTTATAAAAAACGTAGGAAGATAATAGCGCATTATGTATCGCTCTCCTTAAATGCGGCAGATAAATGCCGCCGAATACTCCGTGCCAATAAGCATCGTTAGCTTGAGATTTAAGAAGTTCTGCGTCGGCTTCGTTAAGATTTTTACCGTAAGTTTCTTGAATATAATCTATTTTTAGGCTTAAATTAACCATCCTTTTATGCTGGAGATTAGATTCCGGATATCTGGTTAAAAAATTATGCCATATGCCGGAACTTAAAGGAGCTGAAGGATTCTTCGATTTTATTTTTTCGCAAGCGTCTCTTGTTGCCGGTGGCAAAGTCCATTCTCCCATTTCTCTGTAGCTTGAAATAGGCAGATATACCGGATTCCTTTTTTCCATATTGCACAATAAATTTGAAGGAAGCTCGAAAATGATGTCGGAATAAAGACTGTCCCCGTCTTTTGAAGAGACTTCATCGATAAAATTTTCCAACCAGCCTTTGTTTCCTTCTTTTCCGTAAACCCAGTCGAAAGTATCAGGCCATCCGCCCATTTTTTCGCCGTCGTCAAACATAACCGACAAATCGGAACGTCTTCCGTTTAGATATAAAATCTCGTTTAAAGATTCCGACGGTTCGGCAAAAGGTATCTTGTATCTTAATCTTTCATGTATAGGAAATATATCGAAGTATTCTCCACCGTATTCGGTTCTAAAAACGGAGTCTATACAGTCGGGAGAAATACCCGCTTGAAAAAATTGAAAGTCGTCCAAAAAAGCATAATTTAATCCGGCCGATTTTAAATCTTTAATTATATCGGGCTGCCATATTCTTTCGGTTATCCACGCCCCTGAAGGATATATCCCGAAAAGTCTTTTTAAAGCTATGTTCAGCATTTCAAGCTGTTTTAATCTGTCTTTCGGCGGAATCATGGCAAGAATTGGTTCGTAATATCCTCCTCCTATAAGCTCTATTAATCCGGCATTTACGCCTTCGGCTATTATTTCTATTAATTCGGAATCGTTTTCTTCCCACCATTCTAAAAGTACGCCGGAAGCATGCAGGCAAAATTTTACATTAAGCCTGAAAAGGGTTCTGATAAGGGGCGAATAAGATTTTTGATGGACTTCTTTAAAAACAAAATCAAAATTGCCGACGGGCTGATGACAATGAAATCCTAAGATAAATTTAGTCATATAGTTAAAATTTACAGATCTCCGCCTCTTTTCATTATTCCGCCCTTTTCGGCAATAAGATTTTTTGTGGAAGACAAAGATTCATACAGTAAATCAGGTACTTTTTTACCTGTTTTTACGTAAATATTTTTTAAAAAATCCCTGAAAATTTTTTCCATGGAAGACTGCGAAAATAAAGGACTGTCGGGACCAAGCCACCAGAACCAGTCTGAACCCTCTGCAGACATGAGATTTTTTAAAGCTTCTTCTAAATCCGTTTTATTAATATTTTTCTCTTGAATCGAGTCGAGCAAAACGTTTTTTGCGTCGTTAAGCATAGACCAAGCTTTATTTTTCTGTTCTTCGCCGACCCACATTCTTAAATTTCCGTTTACCCACGAACCCGGCACGATATAGTCGAGCTTCATACATGAGATGCTGTTTTCATTGCATAAGCCGGCGGCTTCGCTTAATAAAAGAGGCGTAATTTTAACAGACGAAGATATCAACGAATAAAGGTCGTTTAAAAAATAAAAACCGTTTTCGTAATAGTATTCCCAAGGATTTTCGCCGTCAAGTATAATAGAAACCGCGGCGTCTTTATCAAAGTCGTCTATAGCGTTTAGTTTATCGACAAGATCATTTGCCGCATCGTCTCCTCTCCATTTAGAATATGTAAAGCCTATTAGGTCGGAAAGTCCGGAATCCCTGAATAGTATCTTGACGCCTGTATCTTTCCATTTATAAACCCTATACAAAGGTATAATATTTTTCCCCTGAGAAAAAACTGGTTTATGAGCATCGATGCCAAGAGAGGAAGATAAGAGCTCTTCACCGCTTGCGCATATGTCTATGCCGTATTCGCTAAAAAGTTGAAGCGTTTCTTGCGAAACGGCTCCTTCCGAAGGCCACATTGCTTTTACGCTATTTTTTTTTGCGGTATATTTATAATATCCGCTTAAAGAATCCATATGTCTTTTTGCGCTTTCCAATCCGCCGTCGTATCTTTCAAATCCAACCGGTTCGTAATATATTCCTGTCATCTGAGCGGAAATTCCGCCGCAATGAATATCTAACAATAAAGGTATTATGGGGTGATAATGGGGCGATAAACTGATTTCGTATTCGCCTTTTTTTCTGGCTTTTAATTCCTCAAGTTTGTTTTTTTCTATCATATTAGGATATTCTGGAAACGTTTCCGGAGGCTCTCCGCCTTTTACCGCAGGAAATCCATATAAAGCAATACCGTATTTCATCCATTCTAAAAGTCTTTCAAGCAGTATTCTTCTGTCTCCTTCGGAATAACCGGAGCCTTTTCTTATTAAATAATTTATTACGGGATCATATCTTTTCATGCACTCGCCGCACCAAGACAGGTGAAACCATACGCACAAATCGAAATAAAAATCGTCGTTTAAGTACCTTTGACGGGAACCTGACAAAGCAAGGTCGTATAAAACCTTATAATCGTCAAATCTGCATACCATCTGTTCATAATTCGACCATATATAATGGTCGCACATCCATTTTCTTATATCTTCTCCGCCGTCGTCAACGCTTTTAAATAAAAGCGGTTTTAAAAATTTATCGGGTAAAATATCGAGCGCCTTCCTTGCGTTCTTTTCTGCGAGCGCTTTTTCTATGCGGTAGTTATAATCCTGCCACTGGTCTATTAATACCGGGGTAATATTTATATTGGCTTTCATGCCGGAATTGGAAAGTATGTTAAGCGGCATGTCGATGTAATCTTTTATAGCGTGCAGATAAACCCATGGCAACGCAAATTCCCCGCCGGAATTTCTGTATTCCGGCTGATGCATATGCCACAATAGTATGAGATTCATATTTCGCGTAAAATTAATTAATATTCGATTTGCGTCTCAGCATATATCCTTTCCGTATAAACTTAAGGCGTCAAGTTTAGGAAAGATATTATCTTTATCTGAAATATCGTTAAACCAGTCGTTATCCATACGTTCTTCGCCTACCGCCATTAAAATGCATCGTTTTGCCCTGACTAAATGGGCTTTGACTCTCCTTTCGGCATAACTGACCGCCTGTCCTGTAGTCAGCATAAAAGGCCAGTCGCTGGATTGCGCAAGTATCAGTTCCCTTGCGCCCTGATTTAAGACTTCGGGATATTTTACACGATTAATACCGTTTTTGCAAATATCTATAAGAACGGAAGCAATGTCGGACAAAAAAGGCTGTATTACATCGTTTTTTCCGTTCAGCCAAACCTCCGCATAACCGCCGCCTCCCCAAGACGAAGTTGCGGGCTGTGCGATAAAAATGCCGTTTTTTGCATTATTTCTGTTGATATTTTCGACTAATTCAAGATATGACTTTTCGTCGTCGTATTTTTTTAAAAGACCGTTAAGTTTGAAAATTGCTTCATCTGCTATGTCTATTGCTTTTGCCGATTTTACGAAACTGTTTTCGTTAATTCTTCTAAAAACGGCTTCAAGCCACCACGGGCCTTCAAACCACCAGTGTCCGAAAAGTTCTGCATCGTACATAGAAGTCACTACGGGTTCGTCTATATAATTTTTTAAATACTGAGTCTGCAGTTCCCTATGATAGACAAACTGGGCGCCGTGTTCGTATGCCTTGCGCTTAGCCGCAGAAGGCCTGTATGCTTCTTTATAATTACCCTGCCCCGTAATCGCGTAATACTTCAGTCCGGTGAAAGTTTTAAGGCTTCCGTGTCTCAAAGGAGTCAAATGCGGCAAATCTAAGTCAAAACCTATGTCTCTATAAAACTCCCTGTAAACGGGAGTTCCAGGATACCCTTCTTTAGACGACCAGACCTGCCTGGAACTTTCGGGGTCCCTGCCGAACATTACTACGTTAAAAGGGGTTATTATATGGGAAAAACATCCGTTAACCGGATTAGGTTTGGCAAAATCTATGCCGTGCCTGTCCAAAAAAGTATAATATAGTCCGTATTTATTAAGAATACCGTCAAAACCTTCCGTATAACCGCATTCCGGCAGCCATATACCATTGGGAGTAACGCCGAGTATATTTTTATGCGTTTCTATGCCGACTTCTATTTGAGCGGCTATAGCTTCTGGTTCGCCGACCATGGAAATTAAAAAAGCATGCGTAGCGGAAGAAGTTATAATATCTAAATGTCCGTTGCGAAAATGCTTCAGGAAGCCGTTTATAAGATATTTTCCTCCGTTATCTTTAATTTTTTCATACCAACCCCTGTATCTCTTCCTGTAAAACAGCGTTACCGGATGGAATTCGGGGTCGCCTTCCGTCCTGAAAGCCTCTTCGTCGAGAACTTTAAGCCTCACGGCTATATAATCTTTGAGCCGCTCCGAAAGCAGGTCGTCGTTCATCATGCTTAAAAGCGTAGGGGTTAACGACATAGTTAGATTAAAATCCACGCCGTCGTTTTCAAGGTTGTCGAAACATTCTAGTAAGGGCAGATATGTTTCCGTAACGGCTTCAAAATACCACTCTTCTTCTAAATATTTTGAGCTTTCCGGATGCCTGACGTAAGGAAGATGAAAATGCAATACGGGCAGCCACTTGCCTGTATTTTTTCTATTTGCATCAAACATAAAATTATCTCCTGTTTATTTTTATCGATTCAAACCAATAATCTCATATTTTCATTACATTTAAATATTTTTATTTGACGCCTTTTCCCGATCCGGTAAAACCTTCTCCCGAAGCAGAAAAACCGGCTCCTGAACTTGTAATATTAATATTAACCGGCAAATTTTTACCGCCGGGGATGCTTTCGGTAGCGCCTATAAATATTCTGTTTCTCATATCTTTAATTTTTCTTTCAAGTTTTAATTTGGGAAGTTTTTTATAAAGACATGACGGCGGCCATACAGGGCTTCTTGCTACAAAAATAAAATTTCCGTCATCCGTCACAAACCCGATCTCTGCCCATGTCTGCGAAAGCTCAAGGTCTTCGGGAAAAATAACGTATCTGCTGCCGTAATATCCGTCTAAAACTTCGTACCATAGCATATCGTCGTCTTTATAGACCCTTATCATAGGTTTATAGGTCGAAACTTCCGGTTTCTGCCTCAACCTCCATACTATCTGCCTGACGTTAGGTTTTTGGAAATATATCCTGACCAAACTTTCTCCGGAAATTTCAACAGGTTGTCCTTGCTCTAAAACAGGAATATTTTCCGAAGGGCTTAAACGGCTCCAGCTTAAAGAAATAAGCCCAATCTGCTCGCCTATGTTTTTTTCGTTTTCGACGTATTCTACTTCGCAAATTTCGGGAATTATATCGGCTAAACCGCTTTCAATTTCGACTGCATTTTTAGAAATCGGTTTTCTGGACATCCGGTTTTTTGAAAGTTCGGGAACCAATTTCTTAGTAGGCTGTTTTTTTAATTTTTCCTCTTTTTCGATAAATTTCGGCTCTTTTATTTTTTCTACGGATTGAACTTCACCTTTAACATCTATTTTTGATTTCTTTTTTATAGTTTTAGGCTTGACTTCGGCTTCTTTTTTAGTCATTGCACGTTTTTTCTTAGCAGACGAATGAGATTTCTTTTCGCTTATTACGTGTCTGGCTATTTCATTAAGTTTTTTAATATTGAAAGATTTAACGAAATCGGTTTTTACGGCTTTATGCGTCGTAAAACTGTAATTAAAAATTTCGAAATCGAATACGCACGGCGCGTATTCTTTAAGTATCGACTTACTGCTTAAGGTTATCGCGGAATAATCTATAATATCTATACCGTAATGATTTTTTAACCGTTCAAAAAAATCGCCGGCAAAATCTATAAATTCATCATGGTCGTTAAATTCCGGCAAAGTATTAAATTCGTCGTTATAAAACAGTATTCTGCCTTCAAAAACAGGTTTAAATATGCTGGATAATCGTCTTTGATTGAATTTTATACAGTCTTCGGCGGCTTTTTTTTCTAATTTTTCTATAATTTTAATTTTCTGCTTAGTATCGGGATTTTTATAATAAATAACTTTATCTTTTTTAGAAGTTGTCTTTGCTATAGCTTCAGGGTCGAATATAACGGTGAGAAATATATCTTCTTTCATATGCGCCTCTTAGGATTTTTATTTTTGGAATTCAATTCTGTCTCTGCTATTTATAAATAATAATATATAAATAATAATATCATATAAATTTCATTTTTCAACTTAGAAATACATTGTCTATAAGCCTGACCCCTTTGCATCTGATTGCGGCAAGAAGAATATCGCCATTCTCTGCATTTTGATATTTTCTATTAAGGGCTGGGTCCGTTATTTCGACGTAATCAACTTTAAATCCGTTTTTTATCAACTCTTTTACGGCAAATCCCGTTAATTTTTGCGGCGATTTCTCTCCTTGTTTAAATAAATCGGCTGTCGACGACAATATTTTATAAAAGGCGCTTGCCGCCTCTTTTCCCACAACGTCTAAATATGTATTTCTAGAACTCATTGCGATGCCGGATTCTTCCCTTACCGTTTCCACCGGAATAATTTTTATATTTAGAAAAAAATCTTCCGCCATTTTTTTTACTAAAACATACTGCTGATAATCTTTTAAGCCGAAAAAAGCAAAATCGGGTTCGATTATACAGAAAAGTTTCATGACTATCGTAAGCACGCCTTGAAAATGCGAAGGTCTGAAAAGCCCTTCTAATTTTTTTGAATATTCGGGATTGACAATAAAAGTATCGGTATTTTTAACTATATCGGATTCAGGATAAAAAAGAACGGAGACGTCTAATCCGGATAAGATTTTTTCATCGTTTTCGATATCTCTCGGATATTTATCGAAATCTTCGCCCCGACCAAACTGTAAGGGGTTTACAAATATAGAAACTATGGTTTCCCCGTAACGTTTAGCCGATTCTATGAGCTTTACGTGACCTGCGTGAAGTTTACCCATTGTCGGCACGAAAGAAATTTTTTTTTCGGACTTTTTCAAATTGCGGGAGAATTCTTTCATCTCGGCTATTTCGGTAATAATTTTCATAACTTCCTTTATTATACCTTTTTATTATACTTTATTATAATTGTATATTGCAATTATATATTCATTTAAAATTTAGATTTAGAAAATATTTATAAATTATTTTCTATTTTCATAAACTATATTGCCTCCTATCGCTACCATGGATATATCGTCCTGTTTCAAAGAAATTAACGAGTCGTAAAGATTTTCTTCATTTAGAACGATATTTTCGCCTAAGTTGAAGACAGTAAAATCTGCGTATGAACCGGTTTCAAGGGTTCCGGTAATGCCGTTTACGGCTAACGCCCTTGCTCCGCCGGCAGTTGCGGCGTCTATTAAATCTTTGGCAGGCACTTCGGGATGAATTTCCCTCGCGTATTTCAATTCGTCTAAAATATTAAGCGATTCGTTTGAATAAAGACCGTCCGTTCCGATTGAAACTGAAATTCCTTTTTCCAATATTTTTTTTAAAGGAAGTTTTTTGGAATTAAAAAACGCATTGCTTCTTGGGCAGTGAATAATATCGGCTCCGGATTTTTTGATTAAACCTATATCTTCGTCGTCGATTTCGTTAGCATGTATTATAGAAACGTCTGCGCTTAATATTTTCAAATAATCCAGATAAAATATCGGCGACCTGTAACGCTTCTGCGGCAAAGAATATTTTGAAAGCATAAGCGCAGGTAATAGGTTTTCCGCTATATCTCCGCCTTTTCCGCTTATAAAATCTTTTTCGGAAGCATGTTCGGAAGCATGTATTGCTATTTTAAGCTTTAATTTTTTATTTAATTTTAATATTTCTTCAAATAATTTTTCCGATACGGAATATATGGCATGAGGCGATATGCCTATAGATTCGAAAGCGTTTTGTTTAAACAGACATTCAAATTCTTTTATTTTTTGCGAAGCCGTTTCCGGATCCATGCCCCTTAGTTCGATTAATGCTTTAATCCGCGGAACTAAAGCGGTACGCGCTTTTATATCTTTTATATCGTAAAAAAATGCCGGGTCTATAATATCCGATATCGAAGTAACTCCGCTTTTAATGAAATCGGCAAAAGCTTTAACCCTTAATCTTATTTTTTCTTCCGCCGTAAAATTTTTGCGTTTTTCTATGAGGGATAAAACCCATTTTGAAAAGATGCGGGGAGTTAGAATATTCGGCTTAAAAGTAAGGTCGGTATGGGCATGGGCGTTAATAAATCCTGGTGCTATAAGAGTTTTATGTTTTTGATTATTTTTATAATTTTTTATGCTTCTTATGCCGATAATTCTGCCGGACGTTTCATCCGAGGTCAATTCTCCGTTTTTTAAAAAAACCGGATATGAGCGCAGCGGATGAGCCGAAATTAATATATAATCGGCATAATATTTTCTCATTGCGATATATTTCTTTGTTTTATTTTGCTATATCGACTGCGCGGTTCTTTTCGTCGACGTAAACCAAAACCGGCTTAAAATTTTTAAGCTCGTTTTCGTCGTAAATTCCGAACGTGGCGATAATTATCGTATCGCCTATCTGTACTAAACGCGAAGCGGCGCCGTTTACTATTATATCTCCGGAATTTCTGCCCGCTTTAATTGCATACGTTTCAAACCTGCCGCCGTTATTAATATTCCATACGTTAACCTTTTCATAAGGTAAAATTCCGGCTTTTTCCATAAGATCTTCGTCTATGGAAATAGAGCCTTCGTATTCGAGGTTCGCATCCGTTATTTTAACCCTGTGTATTTTAGATTTAAGTAAAATTTTTTGCATATTTATATTATAAGATATTTAAACGTTTTTTTCAATTTCAAAACATGCTTCGGTCTTACATATATTCATAATATCGTTTTCTATTTCTCTTTTAGCGGCAATCAATTGCGACTTTACCGATTCTTCTTTAGAAATCGATACTTGCCTTAAATCTTCCAAATCTTTAATTTTTTTATTTATTATGTCTAAATAATGTTTTTTCGATATATTACCGGCATTAATTTCGTTCATATAATTTTCAAACTCTTCATAAACGTAATTTCGCTTTACTATAAAAGAAAATTCTCCCGTTTTTATATAATTTTCCAATAAATAAGACAGTCTCAAGGAATTAATTGCCTCTTTAATGTCGTAGCCGTATAAATCTTTATATTTTAAGGTATTAGAAGTATAATTATCTTTTTCTACGTTTATTTTTTTATTTTTTATAATGCCCAAAACTGCGTCGAAATTTTTTTCAAAATTAATTAAAATAAAATTTTTTATTTTTTCCGTCAATTTTAATGTTTCGAAAAATCTTTCGGAATCTTTTATGCCTGATTTAAAAGTGCCGCAAATTAAGGGTTCGATAAATTTTATATTACCGTTCATTGCATGGCGAAAGTATTCATGGAAAGGCGTTATGAAATAATCGTAATCTTTTTCTATAACGGAAAAACGAGTAAAATTATGAGTAAAAAAATTTTCGAAAACCGGATAATAGATAATAAAAAAATCGTAATCGCTTTTGTCCGTTTCAAGATTATAGTTTCTAGAACCGTAAAAACAGACAAAAGCGATATTTAATTTTGAAGCTTCTTTTTTTATAATATTATTAAAAACCGGCGATTCCGCAAATGCGTCAAAACCGTCAAATCTCATCTATTTTATTTACCTTATAGGACTTGCAATATATTTTTTTAATATAATTTTCGCCCATTTAATATTCGGGTTATATTTTAACGCTTTCTGAAGACTGACTATGCCGAGCGAAGGAAATCCAAGCCTGTATAACGCCACTCCCATATGCGCCCATGCATGAGCAAAATGCGGCTTAACGAGAATTGCCTTTTGAAAATGTTGTACAGCATCATAATAGTATTTACCTTTCATAGCGCCTAAGCCTTTATCATACTGAAACTTGGCGCTGTGAACGTTAACCGCAGCCGTTTTAGCCGCAAAAGAGTTTTTTGAAAATGCTATCAAAAACAGCATTAAAATTAAACCTAAAACAAAACTTTTTTTCATTTTTACCTCCGATTTTTTTTGTTTTTGAACCTTATTAACCTTATTATGCAATATAAATATGTGTAAGTCAATTCAACTGTTCACGGTTTTTTAAATATAAATCATAGGATTTTCCCGCTTTTATAAGTTCTTCCGTCGTTAATTCCTGCGGTCTTTTATTTAAGTCTATGTTTGAATCAGAAAAAATCTTTTCTTTTACGTCCGGCGGAATACCGAAAAATGAAGCATATATAGAATTTTTTAATTTTTTTCTTCTAAGTTTAAATATTTGATGAACGAAATAGTTGAAAAATTGAGAGCTTGCCGCCCAATTATAATCTTCGTCGTCAAAATATCGTGGGAACAGCCTTAAAACAGTCGAATCTACTTTTGGAACGGGATTAAAATTTGCCTTGCCGACTTCAAAAAGCCTTGTTATGTCAAAATTTAAACCGGCAATGACGCTTAAAGCGCCTCTTCCCGAATCGTTTTCCTTTGAATAAAGCCTCTCGGCAAACTCTTTTTGAAACATAAGAGTTAAATCAGAAAAAGCGTCTTTTTCTTTTATAAATTTATCTATGACTGGGCCGGAAATCTCATATGGCAAATTGGAAATAACCCTGATTTTAGACGAAAGGTTTTTGCTTAAAGCCGCGTAATCGAACTTAAGAGCGTCTTCGTTTACGAAGCTGGGTGCCGGATTAATTTTATTAAATTTTCCTTTAGCCAGGTTATAATAAAAAGGGTCTATTTCAATTATAGTAAAAGTTTTAACCCTGCCTGCGATTAATTTCGTTAAAATGCCATCGCCTGGACCTATTTCGACAACGTCGTCGGATTCCAAAAAATTGCATGAATCGACAATATCTTTGGCAATTTCTTTATCCGTCAAAAAATTTTGACCGAAAACTACCTTATTTCTTTTTGGTTCTTTGCTCATAACCGCAGTTCACAACTCCCAGGACGGATCTGCATTAATATCTAAAAATTCGCTTCGCAGAGCCGAAGGATCTATCGCATTTTTAAAGAATCCGGCATAGCCTATCATAGCAGCATTATCCGTGGTATATTTAACGGATGGGAAAAATATTTTTAGACCGGACTCATATCCTCTTTCTTTAAACATGCTTCTTATTCTTGAATTTGCCGAAACTCCGCCGGAAACCAAGACATTTTTAATTTTAAAAGCCTTGCACGCCTCAAAAGTTTTTTTAAAAAGAATTTCAGAAACCGCTTCTCTTAAAGAAGCTAAAATATCGTAAACGACGTTTTCCCTGATATTTTTTGGACCGCCGTTCTCGTCTATCTTATTTATTACCGCAGTTTTAAGTCCGCTGAAACTCATATAAAGGTCTTTGCTATGTATCATAGGGAGGGGAAATTTAAACGCCTGTTTATCGCCTTTTTCAGCAAGTTCATCCACAATTCTTCCCCCCGGATAACCAAAACCAAGATAATTTGAAACCTTGTCGAAAAGTTCGCCGCAGGCATCATCCTTAGTTCTTCCTATAAGTCGTATATCGTTATGAGAATTGACTAAATAAAGATGGGTATGACCTCCTGAAATAACTAGAGCCGCAAAAGGAAATATTTCTTCGGTTTCTTGAATTTCTAAAAAAGGGCTGAAAATATGACCTTCAATGTGATTAACCGGCACTATAGGTATATTTAAAGCATAAGATATAGTTTTTGCGCACATCAGGCCTATTAGAAGCGAGCCTACAAGTCCCGGTCCCGCAGTTGCGGAGACGAAACCGACGTCTTCCATAGATATTTTAGCTTCCGACAAAGCAATTCTAAAAGCCGGAAGAAAAGCTTTTATATGGTTCCTCGACGCAAGTTCCGGAACTACGCCGCCGTATATTCCGTGAACGTAATCCTGAGAATAGATAATATTAGATAATATTTTTATTTTTATGCCGTCTTTTCCGGAATTTTCCTTTAAAAGAACTGCGCAGGAAAAATCGTCGCAGCTTGATTCAAATGCTAAATTAATCATCCGTCATATTATTTATTTTGAAAGTCCGTTTATAGCCTTTTGCGATAGTTCCGCCGCTTTAGTACCTGGATATTTTGCTATTACCTGTCTGAAAAGAATAGAAGCGTCGGACGGGTCGGAAACTTTCATAAAACCCATGCCCTGCAAATATATAGACATAGGAACGTCTGGACTTTTGGGATATAACCGCGAAAATTTATGAAATTCAAGTATGGAAACCGGATATTTTTTTAGTTTAAAATTGGCATATGCTTTATAATACATAGCATCGGCAGAATATTTAGACTGAGGATACTTAGTTAAAAAATTACGCAAAGAAGTTAAGGCAGAATTGTATTTCTTTTTTTTGAACTGCGACATAGCTTCGTTAAAGCCGGATTCCATAGAACTTTCTTTTTTAACCAATGCCGATTTAATACTTTGTTTTTTAACCGAGCTTACGGAAGAGGCAGCCTTGCCGGTTTTTACAAGTTTTAATAATTTAATAAGCTGTTTATTTACCATTAATCGGTATTCCCTAAATTTCTTATTTAAAACGTTCAGCTTATGGTGTTCTACTTCATATTTACCGTAAATGTTTCTAATCTTAGCGCTTAACGAAGAAATAGCCACTCCGTTATTTGCAGTGTTCAACTGCATTTGGCTGAGTTTTTTTTCTGCGTATTTTTGATTTTGAGATAATTCGGCCGTTTTTTTGTTCAGTTTTCTAACCTGGACTTTTAAGCGATGAAAGGAAGTCGGTTCCATAGGAGCGCATCCGGCAAGAATAGACATTACGAAAATCAATGAGATAGAGAAAAGGATAAAAACTTTCAATTTATTTTTATTTTTATTTTTAACTTTTAAATGTTCAACATCTCCATATTTATATTTATTCATAATTTTTCTCCCGTTTGCGTTTATTTAATTTAATCACAAAAAAGGTTTTTTTTCAATAAGACGATTTCATGGTCCACTGCGCATCGTAGTAATTGTTCATTTCCGGAAACAACTTAGGCGTCAGCCTCATCATTCCGCTTTCATTTACGTCTATCATATAAAGTTCCTGCCTTCCGGCAATTTCCGTATCGAAGGTAATAATCCTGGAGTCCCTCGTCCATGCGGCATGCTGTGCGCTGTAAGGGGTATCGGTAACCTGCCTTTCGTCGGAACCGTCGGCATTCATAATGCATATTTCGAGAGCGCCGTTAACAAAAGAAGCGAACGCTATTTTTTTCCCGTCGGGCGACCATGCGGGACTCGTATTGTAGCTTCCCTCATCGTAGGTCAATCTGCGGACGCCGCTGCCGTTTGCTTTCATTACGTAAATTTGCGGGCTTCCTCCTCTGTCCGATACGAAAGCGATTCTGTTGCCGTGCGGAGAAAAGGTCGGAGATGTATTTATGCCGTCGGTATAAGTCAACTGCTTTAAGTCTCCGCCGTTAACGTTTATCGTATATATTTCGGTATTAATATGGTCGGGAGTTAGGGAAACGGCTAATTTATTTCCCTCAGGAGACCATGCGATATAGTCCGCCGGACCAGGTAGATTTAATTTTATCGTTACTCCTGTTTTCATATTCTTTATAAAAACTGCTGGGTCTCCGTCTTTAAAAGAAATATACGCAACTTTGTTGCCGTGAGGGGAAGGATACGGGAATATATTTATGGAGTCGTTATTTGTAATCTTTGTAACTCTGTGACCTCCAAAATCCATAACGAAAATATTTTTAGAACCGTCGTTTTCTCCTACGAAAAACACCCTTGTCGTAAACGGTCCTTTAATTCCCGTTAAAAATTTAAGCACGCCGTCGGCAAATTTGTTTGCAAGAAATCTGTACTGGTCGTCCATTCCTTCAAGCTTTTCCGAAAAAAGCAGTTTTTTGGTAAATATGCTTATAAGGTTGATTTTCATCTTGATAATTCCGTTCGACGTCGCATACTCCCCCGTAATAAGATACTGGGCATTAAGAACGTTCCAGTTTGAATAGTGTATACGCTCAGGACTGATTGGAGCATACTGAGGATTTTCAAGATATGAAAGCGGGTTTACTATATGAAAATAACCGATTACCGAAAGATCGTGCCTTATAACGCGTGCCGCGTTTTTTTCTATTTTTTTATGCTGACCGTATGCGGAAATATTTTTGAAATCGGGAACGGCGACCCTTATTTTTTCTATCCTTGCGGCATTGATGTTTATATAGACTTTTGCATACGAACTAACAGTAAATAATGTAAAAGCGCCTAAAAAAAATAAAACGAACAAGAGTAAAAAAATTATTGTTTTTTTCATTCGGTTATCCTTTAAAAAAAGTCAAATTAAAATTAAAATTATATAAAGTTAAAATATACAGAAATATAGCATAAATATCAAGCGCTAATTATCACGGCCTATTATCTGTCTTTTAGTATCTGCCTTGGGTTAAAATTCATAAGGACTCCTTCGCCGTCGTTTTCCCTGTTTTCAAATCTCATAAAACCGGCAGGAGGAGGCGGAAGCGGACTGGACAATTTTACCGCCGCTACAGACTGCGAATCGTAATAGCCGCTGCCGGAAGATTTAACTAATCTGACCGCGTAAATGCGTCCCGATTTCGATATCTGAAAAGCCACTATGGATTTATAATTTAGATAATGATTAAGGGATATGTTGAAATTAGGAATTATAGCAGAAATAATTTTATTTACATAACCCTGAAATCTATGGACGTTTCCCTTTATAAGCGACTGATTAAGTTTTCCGTATGCGTTATTGAGGCTTACCCTGTTTTGCAGATTAGCGTAAACGCTGGAAGACAAAACCGGAACATAAGTATGCGGCTGAACGTATCTTCTGGGCGCAACGTGTTTTTGCACGGTCTTCTTAGGATAAACCATAGATGAAGGCGTTTTAACGAGAGGAATAGAAACGGGCTTTACCGCTTTTATTTTTACGGGAGAAGGTCTGCTTGGAGCATGTTCGGTTAATTTCGGTTTAGGAGGATAAATTATAGATTTTACCGAAGCAAGATGCCCAGGAACCCTGCTCACTACGCTTATTACTACTTTTGAACCTATAGATTGAATTTGCGGCCTATATTTTATAGAAAGATATAATATCAGCCCTATTAATAATAAGTGAAAAATTGCCGAATAAAAAATATATAAGCCTATACCTTTATTATTTTCATTAAACATAATACTTCTTATCTGCCTGCCGATCCAGTTAATTTGGGATTGGCCGTTACCATTCCGATTTTAGTAATTCCCGCTTCTTTTATCGCCGCCATAACTTTTATAACGTATCCGTAAGGCAGAGAAGAGCTTGCCTTAAGAAATATCTGCTTGTCGGTCCTGTGCCTGTAAATCGCCGAAAGTTTCTGCGTTAAAACAGGCAGATTAACCCTGAATTTATTGATATAAACGGCTCTATTAGATGTTACCGCCACTACTATAGTTTTTTCCGGAGCTTTTAAAGCGTGAGCCGAAGCAGTCGGCAAATGAACTTTTATACCGTGTACCAAAATAGGAGCAGTAACCATAAAAATCACCAGCAACACAAGCATTACGTCTACGAAAGGGGTTATATTTATTTCCGACATAAGCCTGTAATTAGACATCCCGTTTTTTTTATCGTCTTTATCGTCAAAAGGAGTAAACATAAATAGTTCCCTATAAAATCTGCCTTTCGATAATAGTCATAAATTCATAAGCAAAATCTACCATTTCGTTTACTATAACCCTTACTTTATTGGAATAATAATTATAAGCTATAACGGCCGGTATAGCGGCAAAAAGTCCTGCGGCCGTAGCTATCAGAGAGTCGGCTATTCCAGGCGCTACTACTGCAAGACCTGCCGTTCCGGCTCTTTGGATACTTTCAAAAGACGTCATTATGCCCCATACGGTCCCAAAAAGTCCTATAAAAGGAGCGGTAGAGCCCACCGTAGCAAGGAAAGGCAGGGAAACTTCAAGTTTTGCTATAGATGAAAGTTGAGATTTTTTTAATGCCCTTTCCACATAAGCTAAATTTTCTTCATTTCTTTCCTTATCGCTTTTCTGCTGATCGTCCGCCGTTTTTTTCTTAATATTCAGCAATTCTTTATATGTTATATTAAACATAAAAGCTATAGGACTGTAATCCAAATTTCTTGCGGCGGTATAAACATAATCGAGTCTTTTGGATTCCCAAAAAAGATCTAGAAATTCTTTATCCTCTTTTCTTGCTTTTCCAAGATAACGCAGTTTGTAAAATATAATTGCCCAGGATATTAACGAAAAAATAAAAAGTAACAGCAAAACTAATTTTACTACTATATTCGTCGTAAGAATATGCGATAATATACTCATAGTACCCGCGCTTCCGGCAACGACGCCTAAGGCGTTTCCGCCCGTAATTTTATCTATCATTATAAACCTGAGTTCCTCCGATTTTATTTTTTTTAGCGTTTCTTGGTTTATCTTTAGTTTATTTATTTGGATTTTATATATTTTTAAATTATAAATCTTTTTTTTAAAAAAATCTATTGACAAAAAAATAATTACAATATATTGTATAGAAATAAAAAATATTATCTATATATTGAGGAGCGATTATGAAAAAACAAAATTCGGATATTTTAAGCAACGACCCGCTTACGGAAAAATTTTCGGAAAATGCGGTTACCGTCCTGAAAAAAAGATATCTGGCTAAAGACGAGAAGGGCGAAATTATCGAAACCGTAACAGGACTTTTTAAGAGAGTCGCCGAAAACATATCGTCGGCAGACTTAAATTACGGCAAATCCGAACAAGATGCTAAAACTACGGCAAATATTTTTTTTGAAGAAATGTCTTCCCTTCGATTTCTTCCCAATTCGCCTACATTAATGAATGCGGGAAGGCCTCTGCAGCAGCTTTCGGCTTGCTTCGTACTGCCAATCGAAGACTCTATGGAGTCGATATTCGAAACTATAAAAAATACGGCGCTTATACATCAGAGCGGCGGCGGAACCGGTTTTTCTTTTTCGTCTTTAAGGCCTAAAAACGATACCGTGCATTCTACTAAAGGGGTTTCAAGCGGTCCGGTTTCGTTTATGCAGGTATTTAACAGCGCAACCGAAGCTATTAAGCAGGGAGGAACGAGGCGGGGCGCCAATATGGGCATTTTAAGGATAGACCATCCCGATATAATAGATTTTATTACCTCGAAAAAAGATACGTCAAAATTAAACAATTTTAATATTTCAGTAGCAATAACGGAAGATTTTATGAATCATGCTTTAAAAAATGAAGACTATCCGTTAAAAAACCCAAGGAATAACGAAATTACTAAATATTTAAACGCGAAAGAGGTTTTTGATTTAATCGTCGAAACGGCATGGTCGAGCGGCGAACCTGGGATCGTGTTTATCGACAGGATTAACAAACTAAATCCGGTACCGAATGCCGGAAAAATAGAAGCGACAAATCCTTGCGGGGAACAACCTTTAGTCGCTTACGAATCGTGCAACTTAGGGTCTATTAACATCGGAAAATTCGTTAAGGAAAACAAAATTAAACAAGACGCGGCTAATCTTGCGGAATATCTGAAAAAACTTGAAAGCAATCCGGACGATATCATTGACGGTTACCTCAGCTACATAGACTTCGATAAACTTAAACAAACCGTTCATACAGCCGTTCATTTTCTAGATAACGTAATAGAAAAAAACCGTTATCCTTTAGAAAAAATTAAAGAAATGACGCTTTCCAACAGAAAAATAGGGCTTGGAATAATGGGATATGCCGATACTCTTATAAAATTGGGCGTACCGTACGACAGCGAACTTGCGCTTAAAATAGCCGAAAATATCATGGGCTTCATTGATAAGGAGTCTAAAGTAAAATCAGAAGAGCTTGGAACCGAACGCGGCAGTTTTCCGAATTTTAAAGGCTCTTTATGGGAAGAAAAAGGATATAAAGCTATGAGAAACGGCACTACCACGACAATAGCGCCTACAGGCACTATAAGTATGATAGGCGGCGCTTCGAGCGGCATAGAACCGCTTTTCGCATTGGCTTACGAAAGGCGCGTACTGGATAAACAAAGATTAATAGAAACGGATAAAAATCTTAAAACGGTTTTGGAATCAATGGGCGCGTATTCCGATAAATTAATAGATTATATAGCGAAAAACGGCAGTCTCGGAAAAACTTACAAAAAAGATATTGCGGATTTATTAACTGAAAAAGAATACGAATATTTAAGCAGAATATTTATAACGTCGCATGATATTACGCCGAAATGGCACGTTATGACTCAGGCGGCTTTTCAAAAATTTACCGATAATGCGGTGAGTAAAACGGTCAACTTTCCTAACTACGCTAAAAAAGAAGATATAGAAGAGGTTTACACCCTTGCCTTTAATCTTAATTTAAAAGGCATAACCGTATATAGGGACGGTTCGAGAGAGCAGGTATTGACCGCTGGTTCTTCCGGAAGTTCTCACGAAAAAGAAACAAAAGAAACATCGGACCAAAAAAGCGGCGGGCAGATAGAACCAAGAAAACGTCCAGATATAATAAGGGGCGTAACAGTTAAAACCGTCACGGGATGCGGACCCATGTACGTTACAATCAACTACGACGAAAACGGTAATCCTTTCGAAATATTTAACTCCATCGGCAAATCAGGCGGCTGCGCTCAGTCGCAAACCGAATCCACTGGAAGAATGGTAAGCCTTGCGTTAAGGTCGGGAATAGGCGCGGAAGAAATAATAAACCAGCTAAAAGGCATAAGATGTAACATTCCATACGGTTTCGGCGGCAATATTATATATTCCTGCGCAGATGCGATAGGAAAAGCTTTAGAAAAAAGCCTTAAAGAAAAAATAACTTCTTGTGAAAATCTATCATCCGACGCAAAAAAACCGTTAATAGAATCATCTGCAAACCCCGTCGGCACACATTCTAAAAACCATACCGTTCAAGGAAGGGGCGCATGTCCTTCCTGCGGCGGCTCAAATCTTAAGCATGCCGAAGGATGTACGGTATGTTTAGACTGCGGCTATTCCGATTGCGGCTGATGTAATAATTATAATTATATAGCATAATTAATATAATCCGACGGCCGTTTAGAGAAACGGTCGGGTAAAACAATCCGAATGAAAATTCCCCGCATATTTATTAAATACTATATGCGGGGAATTTTCATTTTCTATTTCTGCATAAAAAAATAAACCGTTAAGTTATTTATAATTTATTAAATTAATAAATTTAATTTGTGACTTTAGTCAATGTTATAAATTAGTTTTATGATAAAATAATATACATAATAAAAAAACCAAAAGATGCTAAAAGATGCGGAATATTCAAATATATATAAGCAATAATTAAACTAAACAAGGAGAAACTATGAATACGTATACCGAAAAAGATGCTGAACTTAATCCTCTTGACGCTTTAAGAGAAGAGCATACCGAAATAAGAACCGCTTTAAGTAAATTTGAAAATTTTTTAAAAAAAATACCTAACGGCGTTACAGATTCGGAACTTAATGAAATATCCGAGTATTTAGATAAAGACGTCGAATTGCACTTTAAAAGAGAGGAAGATGCTTTATTTCCTATTTTGGGCAATTATATAGGCATTGAAACTGGTCCTATAAACGTTATGCTTATAGAACATAATAGCTGCAGAGAGTTAACCGGCGATTTAAATAAAAAAATGGGAAGTAAAGATTATAAGTCCATAGCGTCTGCAGGGAAAGCATTGATAGAGCTTTTATCCGAACATGAAGACAAAGAAGACGGTATATTGTTTCAGATTGCCGAAATGCAGCTCGGTCAGAACGAAAAACAGGATATTATGAAAAAAATGATTACGATTAATTAATACCTTAACGTTATAATTAATACAGAAAATTAAATTTAATTTTTTTAAAAAATAAGGAGAATATAATATTATGAAAGACGTAACGGACTTAAAAAAAATAACGCTCGACGTAAGGGAAGACATTAAAAGCGGAAACGATCCGTTTAAAAAAATAATGGAAGCGGTTAATAATTTAAATGAAGCAGAAGCTCTTGTTTTAATTAACAGTTTCGAACCTTTTCCGCTTTATTCGGTTTTAAAAAACAAGGGCTTTGAACATATAACCAATAATATGCCTGAAGGATTCGAAATAATTTTTTTTAGAAGCGGCGGCGACATAAAACCGATAAAAGTTTTCGAAGGGGCAGACGAAAATCAATTCGACGACGAGGATTTAAAAAACCTTGCGCACAAGCAGAATATTATTGAACTTGACGTTAGAGGGCTTGAGCCGCCTCAGCCTCTTTTAAAAATATTTGCGGCTCTGGAAAACTTAAAGAACGACGAAACGATACATATAATACACGAAAGAAAACCTGTGCATCTATATCCAAGATTAAAAGACGCCGGATATAAATTCTTGACGGAAGAAACTGCGGACGACCTTTATAAGATAAAAATTTGGAAATAAGAAATAAGAGGAAAAGATAAAAATAGAACAGGTACAAAGATAACTGGCAGTAACTCAATAACGGCGACAGAGATAAACTTAATAATATAAAGAATAAATCAAGGCGATAACGGCGTCAAAATTCAAATTTGATGCCGTTATCGCCTTTTAAATTACTGTTTTTCTTACCAGCCCATAGAAAATATATGCAGCATAAGCAGTATAGATGCCGCAAAAAGAACTGCAGCGGAAAGCTGTACCAAATAAAATATCCAAAGAATAGAGCCTGCCAGAAACATTGCAAATATTACGTATTCAAAATATTTAGTTTTCAAATCCGAAAACAGTTTACCGTACGCTCCTTTTTTTGCCTTTTCAAAAGATTTAAGGCTTATAAGAAACGGAAATATTTTATGCAGGAAACCTATAATTACCATTCCGGCAAAGCTGAACAGTCCTAAAAAAGCGAATATATAATAAAGATAATAATCGCCGTTTATGCCGATTAATACGAATAATTTTTCCTGCGGAACGATATTTATAATCAGACCGGCAAATACCGCCGCAACTAAAAATATAATGCCGGCGTATAGATAAAACGTCGTAATATCGAACTTTTTTTTAAGCCTTTTTAACATAAGGCTAAAAAATATATAGCAGTACACAAGGATACCCGCACCTAAAAGCCATCCTCCGGCTTCATTTAAATAAATATGAACGGCGGACACGTTTCCAAAAAACGAAGATGCGAGCATTGCGATAATTCCTGCGTTAATAACGGTTAAATCCGTTTTCCAGTATAAATTATCCGGCGCTTTAGTCATATAAAACATCGGCAGCAGCCTGTATGAAACGGCTATAAAAAGCATTATGACAAAACCTATGAACATAAGATAAATATGGTCTTGCAATATATCGTAAATGTTCAGCCCTATTTTAAAATAAAAAGTTAAAGCCAAATACAGTCCTACGGACAATCCTATAAGCAGATAAGAATACGAAAATGCTATTCCCAAAGAAGAATAATCCCATTTTTTTACCTTCTTTATACTTATCAAAATGTTTATATTATATGTTAAAACCGATATAAAAAGGAGGATGCCGCCCGCGGCTATCATAGCGCTCCAGAGATAATGCATTCCAATAACGAAAAGCAATAAAGAAATTACGTATCCGTAATAAACCGGAATAAAAAGCTTTTCGTAAGCAATTTTCACGCCGAGCGCCACAGGCAAAAGCATATAAGAAGCACCCATAATTACCATGAGCAAAAAACCAAGCGTAAATATGTGCGTAAGGGCTATTATTTTATTATTCATAAAAAAATATCCGTTAAAACTCTTATAATCAAAAAACATTACTATGAAAAAAACCGGCAAAAAAATAAGCGCGGTTTTTATATGTTTTAATGCTATTTCTATAGAACTATCCGTTGTATTCATATATTTTATTTACCGTCCTTTTTTTATGCTTTTGTTATATTTTGTTTTATACCGGCAATTTTTTGCATACCGCGTTATTAAAAAAATTAATGCGTTTTAAGTCTTTTTAGGGCATCGGTCTTAATCATCGAAGGATTCCATTCCGGCTCCCAAACGAAATTTACTTTTACGCCGTTAACGCCTGGAATGCTTTTAACTGCCTCCTCTACCTCATATTTTATAACGTCGCTTATAGGACAGCCCTTTGCCGTTAAAGTCATATCTAAACAGACGCCGCCTGTTTGATTTAAATTGATTTTATATACCAGCCCAAGATCGACTATATTTACTTCAAGCTCAGGGTCTATAATGCCTTTTAATTTTTCCAATACGTCCTTTTCATTAAATTCCGCCATGATAAACTCCTATATTAAAATTTTAAATCTATTCGATTTTATTTTTTACTTCCTTTTAATATAAAGTTTATCAAATTCAAAAAAAGTTTAAATTGATTTAAGTCACAATTCTATAATAATAATTCAGAATTCATAAATTTTATCGATATTATTTTAAGAATATGAATTTAAAATAAAGTTAAACTTAGTTTATCTTCTTTTAAACTATTTTATATAATTAATTTGTGTTTATAAAATTTATGCTATTTTTTGATTTTTGCAGAAGATATAACACCTCTTCGTCCGTCGTCTGGCTGAAATCTTCGTAAAATTCCCCAACCGCGTAAAACTCTTCCTGAGCGCTTAAAACTACTACTTTATCGACGACTTTCCTTAATTCTCTCATAGTATCGGCGGCTATAACCGGCACAGCTACGATTATTTTCGCAGGTTTTTCATCCTTAACTGCTTCTATTACCGCCATGGCAGACGCTCCGGTAGCAATGCCGTCATCCACTATTATAGCCGTTTTGCCGCTTACATCAATCTTTTCGGCTCCCTGCCTGTATATTTTTTCCCTTTCCCTTATTTCTTTAAGTTTAATCTTCTCCATGCGCCCTAAGTATCCCGCAGGGATATTAATGCGCGATATAAGAGATTCGTTAAGATAAACTTTCGGCGATTTTCCGTCTACTACCGCCCCTATGGCCAACTCTTCCTGATTAGGCGCACCTATTTTTCTTACCAACGCCACGTCTAACGGTGATTTTAATATTGCCGCTATTTCATAAGCAACTGGAATTCCGCCTCTTAACAAACCAATAACCACGGTATTTCCGCCGCCGAATTTCTCCGCCGACAACTTTTCTCCAAGCAGTTTCCCCGCTTCTATCCTGTTTTTAAATATCATATAATTTCTCCGGATAATCTTTTTACCCGCCTCATCATTATAATACTCTTTATATTTTCATAATATCTATTTATAAGTATATCATTAATAAAAATATTGTTAAAAAAATTGACTAAAAAAATAAAAATAGTATATAATTGATAGGCATTAATATTTTGCCGCATTTTCAATAAATATTTTCGGGCTGTTAGCTCAATCGGTAGAGCAACTGACTCTTAATCAGTAGGTCGTCGGTTCGATCCCGACACAGCCCACCAGTAA
>SHMQ01000020.1 GCA_008534395.1 Candidatus Acidulodesulfobacterium acidiphilum | reverse complement strand
CCCGCCTTCGTCAGCCTGATAACGAATAAGGAAGGCGGGTGGATTGTTTAAAAAATTTTAGGATAAATTAGCCTTAAGTGCGCTTGAGCAAGTATAAGACTATTTCCACAGTGTTGCCCTTCATTTGACATTGTATAATTTTTATGATAACCTGTAATGAATAATTAATTTTATTTACTGTTTGTAAAGTATTATATTTTTATTTTAATCATTCATCAATCTTTTAAAAATTACATTTACTAAAATTAAATGTAATTTCCGCGTACATTGTTTTATTCGGATTAAACATCTATATAATATAATAATAATTTCTAAAATAATAATCTTATTTATATTATTATATATTATCGCATGCATATCTTTACGGGGTATATATATACTAAGATTAAATAAACTTAAATCAAATTAATTTAAAGGAGGTTAAAGTGAAACTATTTATTTATTTAATTGCATTGATGTCGTTTTTTGCATTTGGCGGAGTAAATGCCAATGCTATGTTAAATTCACAGGAGCAATCTAATGCGCCAGCTTCTAGCAACAATTCTTCAAACCAATACGATGCCCCTGCGGCACGTCCAACTATGCATTCAAATAACTATTATGCAAATAAGCCGGTGAAACTACATGTAAGTCCAGCCCATATTAAGATAGTAAAAAAAGTGGTATCAAAAGCTGTCAATGCTTTGGCAAAAAAAAATTACACTAAATTTATTAAAACTACTTCATCATCGTTTAAAAAAAATATAACTAAAACTAATTTCGATAAAGTTTCAAACTCTTTAAATAATAAATTGCAATTAAAAAACGGTTATAATATTCAATATATGACTGCATTAAAACTATCAGGCGTCAAATTTTATGTTTGGAAATTATTATTAAAAAGCGGAAGATTTATATATATTAAAACGGTAATTAAAAACAATAAAATTAACGGACTATCTTTTATATAATTATAATATAGATAGTTATATTAAAGTTTATCGCTTAATTTTGCCAAAAGAAAATTTATTTTCTGCATAAATAGAGTGAATTTGCATTAGTTTACGCGGAAACGACGATAAATAAATTTAAATATTTACAAAGATAAGTCGTTTCCGCGTAATATGGAGTAAAAAAACAAAATAATTACTATGCGGTTTGTTTATAAAGATTTTATTTTCACGGAAGATAAAATAAGATAATGATATATTTTTTCGGCTTTATTAACGCTTACCTTGTTTAAATTTTTCAGGTCAACGACCGTTTCATTAGATTTCAGCCCCTCTATAACGGAATAATAGCTTCCGTATCTTGTTCCGACGATAATACTTTTAGCCTGAAAAACGTTTTTATTTTTATTATAAATAAGGACAATGTCTTTATGGTCGATATGCGCTACCGCGGATATCGGAACAACCAAACGTTTGCTATAAGGCATTTTTATATATACATTTCCGTATGAATTAATTTTCAAGATATCCTTTTTATTATCTATAGATATTCTAGCCTTAATAAATTTCCCTTTTTTAAAAGTATATGGATAAATGTATGAAATTATACCGTGAAAAATCGTATTTCCATAATATGTAAATCTTAACGAAACACGCTTTCCAATATGAATAAATTTTAAATCTCGAACGTTTATAAATATTTTCATCCATAATTTTGATATATCGGCCAACTCGTAAAGTCTTGCGCTTGGCTTAACGTAACCGCCGTCAGAAATTAATTTTTTGAATACAATTCCGTTTATAGGTGAATATATAGGAATTTGTTTTATAATTTTATTATCTTTTTCTATTTTTTTAAGCTGATATTTATTTATTCCCCAGAATAAAAGTTTTTTTTCGGCGGATAAATAAATTGTTTCTGCCTGCGATTTAAAAGAAGTATTTTTAAGCCTTAGATAATTTTTATAATCAAGAACATAATCGTTTTCGGCATCGATTAAAGACGGACTATAAAGCAAAAACAGGGGCATTCCCTTATGAACTTTAATTCCAGCTTTGTCGGCATATATTTTAGATATATAGCCGCCGAATTTTAATGAAATAATTCTTACAAGAGGAGATGCAAATGTAGTTCTGCCGCTTGCCCGTATTGTAGGAAACACTTTAATTTCTTTTATGGTTCTAAAATACGGCTTTATTTTTTTTATATTATCAAGTTTTAATAGATGAATTTTACTACTTTTCCCAATACCGATATTATAATTATAAAAATTGTATAATTTTTTATTATAGTAAATAACCGGCATTATAAAGAATCTATAAGCAATAAAAAGTATCACCGGTATTGCTACTAAAACCGCAGAAATAATTAATTTATTTTTAGCAGCCGTCGTTTTAACGCCGTTGAAAATTTTTTTTATTTTAAACATATTATAATTTCAATTTTTTAATTTATTTTGCCTAACGATGCCGTTAAATCGCTTTTGTTTATTAAGAAATTCAATTTATAGCTATTTGACAGCAATTCCGCTTTGACCATTTTTTTAAACGAATTAAGAAGTTCAAAAGCGGAGGTTTTTCCGAATATATATCTGTTTATATATAATTTCAAAAGAAGGGACGATTCGGGAAGATAAATCTTCTTTTCGGTTTCATAAAGTTTATAATATTTTTTAATTTTTGTTAAATATGTCGAAATTTTTCTTGACACCCCGCTATACTCCCAACTTCTTGCAAACATTGTAGAAATCATATTTTTTTTCGCTTTGTCGATTTCAGGAAACTGTCTCTGATTAAAATATAGCGGAATTTGAAGGCCTATCGAGCCTCCTAAGGCAGGTTGTATATCGTATCTATAGCCGTATTTTACATGAAAAATAATATTTGGATATAATCCCTGGTCAGCTAATTGTTTTTCATCTTTTGAATTTTTAAATAAAAAATTAATAGCTTTAAGCAAAGGGCTATTTTTAAAAGCTTCTAAAATAATATTTTTAAATTTTTTAGGCTTTAATTTTTTTATGTTAGGCAGAATTGCTTTTCCTTTCAGTTTATTTAGCTTTAATCCTGAGAACCTGGACAGTTCGTATAATGCTTCAAGTTTATCTTTTTCCATATCGGTTAATTGGTTATTAAGTGCTATCATCTTTAGTTCAATTCTAATTACGTCGGTTTCTTTGGTTTTCCCCACGGCATAACCGTTGTCCGTATTTTTCTCCAATAGCTTTAACAGCGAATAATCGCTTTTTATTATAGCAATGTCGTTTTCTATTTGCGCAAGCCTGTAATAATAGTTTTTTACGTCGGCAACGGTAGAAACTCTTGCAGATTCGGTGATTTCCTTATTATAGGCGTAATAATTTTTTGCAATTTTGCTTCTTAAAAATAGTTTTGTCGGAAAAGGTATCAACTGAGTAAAAGTAAACCGTACTTTAGTTCCCTGATATACTTTGTTGCCTATCATAAAATTATTAAAACCGTCGGAATCATTATAACCGAATGCTATTTTGGGGTTAGGCAGGCTTTTTTCTATTTTGATATTTTCTTTAGAAGCTGCGGCTTTCATTTCTAAAGATTTCAAATTATAATTTTTCAGGGAATTTTTAATTAACCGCTTCAACGATAAAATTTTTTTCAGTTTTTTACTGTATTTTTTATTTATTAAAACTTTATTTGAGCGTTTTAAACCTGAACCGAAATTTTTTTTATCTCTGATTATCGAATGATGAAGTTTTTTTTTTAAGTTTTTGGAAGCAAAAGACATGCTTGGGTAAGCCAGAAATAATATAGTTAGGACAAAAGGCATTAGAATAAAAAAAAACAGCGTAATTTTTGTTTCTTTTTTACTCATAGCAAATAAGTTTTTAATTAAATATTATGTTTACTATGTTACTATAAATCATAACAAAAATCAATGTAAACATCCATCCCAAATTTGCCGATAGAAAATTATCTTTATGGATAGCATGCAAACGCATGTCGTTTGCGTCATCCAGTGTTCACATAGCTTTAAGACCTATTTTAAGATTTATATCGGCAAAATTTTAATCCTTAATTTGAACATAAAAATTCTTATTCTCCCACTTTTTTGCATCAGTCCAGTAAAAAGTAAAAACAATTTCATCGTTTTCCTTTAAATTTTCCGTCGGCAAATCGGCATAAAAAACTCCTAGTCCGGAATCTTTTACTTCGGTATCGTTAACAGTGCGCCATCCATCGCTCGTCCAATGAACTAAAGCATGGGAAAGCGTTTCAATACGCATTTTTTTTCCGGCGGGAATTTTATGCAATTTATGATTAAAGCGCCATTGCATAATATTTGACGTTACTCCGTTCTTAAGATAACGCAAAACGGTCTGAGGAGGCATGTCGAATACTCTTTCTTCAGTAATAGAACGGATAAGTTTCAAATATTCGGCGTGCGCCCATACCAAAGGCATAGCCGAACCGGACGGACGGCCAAAGAAAAGTCCCCGCTCCGGTATATCGTTGCTATCCCATACCTGTTCAGGAAAAAGCCCTATGCCGTCGGCAAAACTTTCCATTGTTTTTAGCAGGCGTTTTGCTTCTTCGAAATCTCCTAAGGCAACGCAGTAGTGTCCGCGTTCTCCGGAAAGAAGCGGCCAAAGCCTGCCTCTGCCCGTACCATCAAAAGGACTGCCGTCCTGATGTTCGCCGTAACCGTCTCCGTTGTATCTATGCCAGCATGGACCGGAAGGCGTTTCTACTTTTAGCATTGCATCTATAACTTTTACCGTGTTTATTATTCTTTTGTCGTCCGCTTTTCTCAAACCGAATCGAACCAACGCCAAAGCGTCCGTACAAACAACCGAAGATATATGTGGATAACAGGATGCGGGCGGGCGGTTTTTAATACATATAACGTCGTCGCCTTCTTCAAAATCGGGCGGAGTAACCCTTACGTAAAAACCTTCTACCCCGGCTTTGTCTGCAAGTTCCCCTCCTTTTACGTAAAGCCAGCGGTCTATGCATGAATACCATGAATCCGCCGTTTCCCTTAAATATGGGGCATAATCGGACTCGCCGGCTAATTTGGCAAGTTCGGCTCCTATTATAAGAGCGGAAATTTCAGCCGCAATAGTATATGGAGTATAACCGCCGTTTTCTTCCCATCTATCCTGCTGCGTTACGGGACCGTTCTTTACTATATAGGCGAGGGCTCTTTTTACCATAGGCCAGAAACGGTTAATATCGCTTTCTAAAATAGCCGTTTCCCTGCGGGCAAGGTCTAAAAGCAAAACGGGCAGCGCCGTTTCGTCCATTTGAATGCCGTTCCAGTATGGAAAGCCGTCAAGCCACATATTTTGAGGCCAATGACCGTCGGATTCCTGAGTAGATTCAAAATATATAAGCATATTCATAACTTCCGATTTTATATTTGCGGCGATAAGTCCGCCTGCGGACTGAACCATATCGCGCGGCCAAATAAGATGATAACCTCCTAGGTCGCCGTCTCCTTTCGAAAAACCCCACGGCACGGCAAGACTTGCAAGAACCGCCCCCGGAATATATTTAGACCTGTGAATTAATATTACCATGGCGCTTATAGAAAAAAGCTCATGCTTTTCGGCATAAAAAACAGGTTTTTGTTTTTGCCAAAACTCCTGCCATTTTCCAGCGTAAAATTCAAGAATTTTTTCAAAACCAACGTTTATAGAGGCTATAGATTGAAGCGCCGCTTCCGAAGGATTGCGCCCGAATCCCAGAGCCAGCAGAAAAGAGCCGTCTTCATCGAGCATTATTTCTCCGGTTAGCGCAACATTGCCGTTTTCGGCTCTTTTATAGACAGACGTAAGTTTTCCGTTTTTCTTTAAATCCTGCCAGCCGTCCGAAAAACCTACAAAACCGACCGAACAAGCTTTAAAACCTTTTTCGCTCATAAGGCATAAAGAAGTTTTATGACGTGAGGCAAAAAGTCCCGTTTTTCCTTTGAATTCATCAAACCAAGCCGTATTGCCCGCGCCATGATTGCCAATGTGGGATGCCGTAATTACATAGAGCCTGTATTTACCCGGCTTTAAAGGAGTAAATTTCCCTCTTATAATAACTACCGACCTTTTAGGGTCAGTTATAATATCTTTTTCTATCATGTAATACCCGTTTTCGCATAAGCTTTCTACGTGATATGCCGGTACGCCCGTATAAATAAGCGAAGGGGAATGTTTAGCATGCCTTTTTTCTTCCGAAAAAAAACCGTCGTCCGCCGTTACCACAAAACCAAGGTCGCGGATTGCCGCTTCGTCTTCCCTCGGCGAATAAACTTCGTTTAGAATACCGTGAGACATAGTAAACCATACGGAACTTCCGTTAAAAGCCGTTCCTACTGCGCTTTTATTAGCTCCCGTCCATCTGCCCGGTATTCCAGGCCATCCTGAAGCAAAAAATTCATTATTCATATTTACACCCGATTAAAATTACGCTAAATAAACTATGATTTAACGCAATATGTTTTGATTTATTTTATATATTTTTTATTTAAAATTACGAGAAATTTCTAAATTTAAATTTGGGATTAACCGCCATGGGTAAAATTAGCATAATCAATCATCGCTCCGTCTGCAAATATGGTACTGCCCGTTATATATGAAGCCGCATCGGAAACTAAGAACGCGGCGACGTCGGCAATTTCATCAGTACTGCCCATTCTGCCGAGCGGAATTTTGTCAAGAAGATCTTTAAGCGTCGCAGGATTGCTCCATACGCTTTTGTTGATAGCCGTTTGAATGGCGCCCGGCGCAAGAGACAGTACCCTGATACCCGACGAACCCAGTTCCTGCGCCATAGTTTTAGTAAGCATAGAAAGACCGGCTTTCGCAGCGGTATATCCGCTGTAACCGCTCCACGGAATTACTTCATGTACCGACGTCATATTTAATATAACGCCTTTTTTCTGGTTTATCATGTACTTCACGACTTCTCTTGCGCAGTAAAAAGGGCCGAATAAATTTATTTTGATTACTTTTTCCCATTCCGATATATCGGATTCGTATATAAGAGAATGTTTTCCGTCAATTCCGGCATTATTTACCAATATATCTACTCCGCCCCACTTTTTAACAAAAGTATCGACCATATTTTTAACTTCGCCGCTGTCTGAAACGTCTGCCTGAATATTAATAACTTCTGCCCCTAATGCTTTTATTTCCGAAGCAATTTTTTCCGCCGCATCGGGGTGGGAATGAAAATTTAATCCAATTTTTGCTCCGGCAGCGCCGAATTTTTTAGCAATCGATTCACCTAAGCCTGAACTTGCACCTGTAATTAATGCTCTTTTGCCTTTTAAATTTATATCCATAACCGTTTATTACCTCCTTTTTTTTACAAAAAAGGCGTCTGACGCCTTTTTACTTAAAATTAAATATGAAAAACTTTAAACGGGTCGTGTTCGAAATGATACACTTTAGCTACTTCTATTTCTAACATTTTAAGCCATTTCGTCTGAATAGATACGGCTACAAAAGCGCCGAGCAGCGGACCTATCCAGTAAACCCACCAACCGCTCCACATGCCCGACGCTAAAGACGGTCCAAAACTTCTTGCAGGATTAGTGCTGGTTCCTGAAATAGGAGCTTCAAAATAAACCATAACCGCATAAAGAAAAGGGAACAAAACGGGGGTAAATGGCCTCAAGCGTTTATAACCGAGAAATAAAAAAAGACCGGCTACAAGACAGAAAGTCGTTACAACTTCGCCTAAAACCGCTTCCGACGCGCCTCCTTTTCCTGGAATAGTCGCTCCGTAATATATCGCTTTTCCTATACTTCCCCAAAAAAGAAGCGTAAAAGCCCCGACCGCCGCTCCGAGAAACTGCGCTGCAACATAACCTATAGCCATAGTGCTCTTAATTTTGCCTTTCATCCAGAAAGAAAAGGTAACGACCGGATTAATATGAGCGCCGCTCCATTTCCCAACCGGCGAAAACGTTATAAGCATACCTGTGCCGCCGAATAAAAATCCCGTAAGAGCCCTTCTAATACCGGAACTTGGAATTAAAGAAACTATAGGGCTTCCTTTGCCGAAATCTAAAATTACGAAAGAAACTCCTATGCCTATAAGCAGAGCCGTCCCTATAAATTCTGAAAAATACAATTTCCATATTTTCATATTTTCATATTAACTCAAATTATATCATAAATAATATATTTACAGTTTTATATTTAATAATTTCAACGCGATACTATATAATCATAAATAAACCGTATCCTGCGTCTGCGGATATCCGGTTTTTAAAAAAAGCAGGATATAATCCCTTAAATGTCTTGTAATTAAAAAGTTGTGCTTGACGTGGTTATGCCCGTTTTCTCCAAGCTGTTTGGCATATTCCGGATTTTGCAGAATCTGTTTTACGTATAAAGCAGTTCCTTCCGTAGTTCTGGATAAAAGCCCCGAATATTTATGCGTAATCTGTAACGGTATGCCGCCGACGGCAGAAGCTATTACCGGTTTAGACTTCCATAAACCTTCCGAAACCGTAAGTCCAAAACCTTCCTTGATAGATTTTTGCAATATTACCGTGGACGCTCTCTGAAGGGCATTAATTTCGATATTGCTTATCGGCGGAAGATTTAAAATAAATATATCTTTGTCTCCTCCTGCTTTTTCTATGACTTCGTTATAAACTTCCGTAGCTTCAGGGTCGTCCGCCGCCGCTCCGCCCGCAAGAACGAGCTGACAATCTACGTGTTTTTTAACGAGCCTGTAAACGTCGATAACTCCCAACGGGTCTTTTAACCTGTCAAATCTTGAAACCTGCGTTATAATATTTCTTTCTGGGTCTATTTTAAATCTAGACAATACTTCGTTTATAGTTTCAGGCGGTAAATCTTTATTTTTATCAGACAGAGGATCTATAGACGGCGAAATTAATATCTGCGGTATCTTAAGTTTATTTGAAAAAAGAGGCGACGAAAAAACCGAATAATCGTATTTTTCTATAAATTTTTTTAAAAAATTAAATGTCTTCATATTAGCCGAACTTAAATCTATATGACATCTCCATATAAATTTTTTTTCTTTAAAACCGTTTTTGTCTTTAACCTTTATTAATCCTATAGGCTGGGGGTCATGAATAAATATGATATCGCCGATAAGATTCATGTCTTTTAAATTTTCTTCCATAACGTCCAAAAAATGCTTAAAGTCGTTTTCCGATATATTTTCTTCTACTCCGTGAAGAGAATTGTGAATTTTTTTAGTTATTTCAAAAAATTTTTCTCCGCCTTTTATAAAATCCCATCTTGCATCGACGCCTACTTCTTTTAAAAGAGGTACCATTCTTGAAAGAATTTCGGCTACGCCCCCGCCGACGGGAGTTGAATTTATATTTTGCACAATTTTACCGTTTAAATAAGAACCTAATTTTTCGATTTCTTCGATAGTTTCTTTGCCTGCTATATCTGCGTAATCCCTTATAGACCTCATTTTATTATCCTTTTTATTATCATTATTATAGTTATTTAATTTTATTTATTTTTAAATAATTCAGTCATATCTAAATATATTTTTCGGTATATCTTATTATCTGCTCTTTAAGTCTGTCCATAGTAACGGAATAAGGGTCGAGATTCTGAATTTTGAGGGATAAATCAGGCAGCTTAAGTTCGCTTCTTATCCACACGGAAAAATCGTCGAGTCCCGAACCTAATCTAAAATGGGATTCAAAAAAATGATAATATACCGAAAAAATAGTAATATTTCTTAGGATATCGCCAAACTCTTTTAGGGTATATGCTTCTTTTCCGGTGGACATAACGAAAGTAGCGGCTTTCATGAAATTAAATCTTTCGTTTATTTCGACCTTCCTGGTTTTAGAATCTTTAGAAATAAAAGCGGACAGCCTTTTTATAAGTTCTTGTTTGTAATCCGTCATAGAAGTATAATTAAACATATCTATGCTCGATATTTCTTCGCCGAGCAATTTTTCTCCCAGCGTATGTATAATCCAGTGGGCAAAGTCGTTCGGCGCATCCGGAACAACGTAATGGTGCTGCATAAGATAGTGATGCGTATGGTAGTAAATAATAGAATCGTCGGCATTTTTTATGCCGTCCAAAAGCTCTTTTAAGTTTAATGCGTAAATTCCGGTAAGCTGCGGCAACGTCAAGCGGGTATAAAATTTGAAAGGATATTTAGCTCTCGTTTCCATTTTTCTTTCTCCTTTTTAGTTTTAAAACAAAAGATAATATTAAATCTCTTACCGGATCGTCGTAAAGTTGAGGGCTGTAAACTTCGACCGCGACAAAATAGCTTGTAAGAGAAACATCTACCGCCCTGATAACGGGGGACGAATTTTTTTCAATTAAAGCCTCTATAATTTTAGAATCTTCTTCGGGAACAACTCCGTAATTTCCGCTTAAGGTCAAATAATCGTATAATTCTTTTTTAAAGTTTTCAAAATCGGTTTCTTTATCTAATTCAAACCTTACCCTTACTAATCTTCTTTTAATATTATCGTAATTAGTTATTAAAGCCTGCATTAAAACATTATTAGGAGACCTCATAGTAAAACCGGAATCTTCGAGAACGGTCGTAAAAAGCATATTTATATCTTTTATGACGCCTGTATAACCCGGCTTTGCGGCTTCGTGCTGATAGGTGGACATAAGCAATCCATACTGCCATGTAACTATAGTAATCCTATCGCCTATCTTAAAAGGTTTGCCGAATAGTATTATAAAACCGGCAAGCAGATTGGATAAAAACGACTGCGCCGCTATTCCGAATATTACGCCTATAAAAGTAGCGCCGAGAAGAATATTGGATATATTTATGCCTAACGTAGTAAAGATGAAAAGAACTAAAATAAAATACGCCGTAAAACTTAACAAAAATCTTAAAAACCCCGCTTTGTCTTCGGAAACATAACCGCTTAATATTTTAGACGAGCTTTTCTGAATTATTTTTATCGCTAAAATACCGAAAACAGCTATAAATATAGCTTCTATAATAGAAAAATAACCCTTGGGAAGCATGTTTTTGGAAAGATATTTAGAATAAAAATGTATAACGTAAAACAAGGCGAAAAATAAAAAACCTAAAACGGTTAAAGGCACTACGATATTGCCGAGTCTTTTAAACGGCGCAGGCCGTATGTTCTTTTTGTCTTTATTTAATTCGTCTTCCTGTTTTTCGCCGTTTTTATCGGACATAATTTTATAATATAATAATAATTAAATAAAATAAAGTGCTGTAAGAAAATTATAAGCCCAGTCGTAAATATCGTTTTCTATAATTATATTCTGCATCTTATTAATCCTATTGATTTTTTCTTCTTTATTCATCATTAAGGCTTCGTATATCCTTTCTCCAAAACACTCGGTATTGAAAGGATTTATTAAAAAAGCGTCGTATAGCTCTTTCGACGATCCTGCAAACTTAGACAGCACCAGCATCCCCTTATAGTCCGTATTAGACATTATATATTCTTTGGATACAAGATTCATTCCGTCGTGCAGAGGAGAAACTATCATAATATTGCAAAGCCTGTAGTATGCAAGATACACCTGTAATTCAAGCTGTTTGAAATAGCCAGTTATCGGATGCCATTCCGACGTTCCGTATTTCCAGTTAATATCGGTTATAAGTTCCGTAATTTCTTCGTTTAACTTCTTATAGGCATTTATATGAACCCTTGAAGGAACGGCGAACTGTACGAAAACAAACTTGCCTATAAGTTCCTGATGGTTTTCAAGCATTTTGTCTATAGCCTTTAACTTTTCTACTATGCCCTTTGTATAATCAAGTCTGTCCGTCGATACGGCTAAATATTTATAGCGCTGCCCGATAATTTCATCGGTTTTTTTTATTTTATTAAGAATTTTATCGGTCTCTTTAGACATTGCGAGATGACGAAGATAATTTGCATCGACGGAAATTGGGAAAGGCTTAACCCATGTTTTATGCCCCTTATAAGTAACGGAATAATCCGACCAGTTAACCTGCGCTTCCAGTTCCCACTCGCAAGTCCTTAAAAAATTCTGACAGTGGTAAATAATTTGAAAACCTATTAAATCGTTTGCCAGCAAGCCTTCAAGAAGTTCGTGTTTTTCGGGACATATAGAAAATATTTCGGGATTTGGCCACGGTATATGCCAGAATATAGAAACTTTAATTTTTTCGTCATATTCTTTTATATATTTTGCGCATCTTGCAAGATGGTAGTCTTGAAGCCACACTACGTTTTCGGCAAAAGACGACTGCGGCCTTTCTGCAAAGTTTTCCGCTGAGTTTAAACCTTCACCTTCCGGCATTCCTGAATTTAAATATTCATATTCCTGCTTTCTCTTCGATTCCTTTATCTCTTCTATAATAGAATCAGCAAATTTTTTATTAACTTCGTCGTAAGTCAAAAACTGAGCGGAATTAAAAACCGGTTTAACGTAAACTATATGACACAGCGGCCATAAAACCGAATTTGCATATCCGTAATAATAATCGTTAATATCGCTTTTATTTAGAAAAATTCTTTTAAGAGTATAAGATTCGCCGTCTTCGGAAAGCATTATCCTGCCTTTTTCGTCGGATACAGTTTTATCTGCGTTTCCGCTTCCGTAAACAACCCATGTTCCGTTAAGATTCTTCATTATAGGTTCAAGCGCTATCGTAAGTCCGCCTACGGATTTTACTGCCTTGATTTTTTTTCCGGAGTATTCGTGAGAAACTGGTTCCCTGTTGGAGGCAACTATTAAATTTATATTGCCCAATTTCTCTTTTATTAAATCATTAAATCTTTTTTTTTCCATATTTATTTATAAAATTTACAAGTTTATCAAAGATTTAATAAAAAAAATTATTATTTAATTATATTTTATAATATTTTACAATATTTTTATTATTTTTGCAATATTTCATTAATTTTTATAAGATGATATAATAATAAATTATGCATTTAAATGGAATTACGGAATTTAACGAAATAAAAACGAATATATTAAATTCTTCGGATAATAAATTTTACCATCCAGATTTTATATTTTTCTGCTTGGATTTTGACGGAACTTTAGTTAGAATACGTAAAAGCCCTTTGGACGTTTATCCTTCTTTACAGCTAAAAAAATTTTTAAAAAATTTAAGCGATATAGAAGGAGTAAAAGTAAGTATAATTACAGGACGCGCATTAAACGATATAGTGAACAGACTCGGCATTTTGAACAATATAATTTATTCGGGAAACCACGGTTTTGAAATAAAAAGTTATTACAACGATTTAAAAATTGATTTTCTCGTCGAAAATACCGAAAAATATATTGCATTTATTAAACAGGCATTAGGCTATATCGATGAATTTCGTAAAACAAAACTCCGGAATCTGATTATTGAAGATAAAAAGTTTTCTATAAGCATGCACTACAGGTTATTAAATTCCGATGAAACTAAAATTTTAAAAAAATACGTTAAAAATTTATTTATAGAAAATATAGATTTCAAAAAATATCTGCATATTACAAGGGGTAAAAAAATTTTGGAAATAAGACCTAATATAGAATGGAATAAGGGACGTGCTTGCGGTTATATTTTAAAAGAATTCTCAAAAAATATAATAATAAAATCCACGGGCAAGGTTAAAAGCGATTATAATATCTTAAGTATAAATCTCGGGGATGACATTACCGACGAGACCATGTTCGTACCGGATTATCAAATTACAAATGAGGATTATTACGATAACGGCTTCAACGAATCGTATAATTTAAATAAAAACATAAGCATAAATATAAACGTAAAAAATATTAACTGCGTTATCGGAGATAAAAAATCGCAGGCGCAAATTTATCTCGAATCCTATAAAAACACGCCTGCATTTATAGAAAATATTTTATCCGTTTTTAATAAAAAATAGAACCGATATTTTTGCAGAATTGATTTTTATTGTTTATATTTGTTTATATCCAATGTTCCGCCCTTTAAAAAACTTTTAAAACCTAAGCCTGACGCCGGCTTCCGGTCCGTTGAACTCTAAAGTGCCGTCGACGTTATTAGTGTCCACGTGCACCTTGTCGTAAATGTAATCCGCAAAAATAGAAAGAGGGCCTACAGCTTTATAATTAACGCCTGCGTTGATATGATAGAAATATCCGTCGGAACCTACCGATAATCCTTGAATTTTTCCTATAAAAGAAAAGTCGTTTATAGGCGTTATTTTTATCCTTCCTCCGATTATAGGAATTGGCAGACTGACGTTTTTAGTATCGGAAGCATACGGCGAATCTAATTCGGTTTTAGCAGTAATAACGTCCACTCCTACTCCCAAACCTACCGAGGCGTATCTGTTTATCTCGAAATTATGGTCGTAAAACATTTTGTAACTGTATAGATGAAGCTTTGAAGTTACAGGAGTATTAATAGAATACGTCTGACCGTTAAAATAAACGTTCTGCGATATCGTCGTAGAACCGCTATATAAGTATGGTACGTAAGTAAAAGAAATTCTATTGTCGTACAATAAATACAGGGCGACTTTTAACATGGGCTCCGTCTTTGTAGTTTGAAGCCCCAAAAGGGAAGGTGTTATAACCGTTCCTCCGTTTCCTACGGCTAAATGTCCCGAAAGGTTTTGAAAGTATGCCCCGCCTTTAACTTCAAGCCCAAACATACCGGAAGCATAAGCTTTTTTTACCGGTATGCCAGAAAAAACAAAGTAACCTAATCCTAAAATTATAAAAAACGACAGCAATATCTTAAAAATATTAAATTTTTTAATCATTTCGCTCCCTCCTTTCTTCATTTTTTTTAAAAATTTTACCGATTTTCCATTAATATTAAAGCTACGAATTATTTATAGACTCTTTATTATCTCGGAAGCAATTTTATTGTCGAATAAGCCGTTATAATTAGTTTTTAATTCTTTCATTATTTGGCTTATTTCTTTGGTGTTTTTTTCTTTGGAAATTTTTTCTATATAAGATTTAGTCTCTTCAAAAGACCATGTCTTAGGAAGATAGGATAAAAGTATCTCTTTTTCCGCCGATAGTTCCGAAACGTCTTTTTTATTAGCCGTTAAAATTTCTATAGACTGGTCAGTTTTTTTTATCCATGATTTTATAATCTTAGTCATATCGTCGTCGCTTACGGTATCTCCGTGATTCTTTTCTTTAGTAAGTTTTAACGCATCGCTTAAAACCATCGTTAAAATATTTTTTTTAGAATTATCGTTGCTTTTTCTGGCGTTTAGATAATCCGCTTTTATTTTTTCGTGCAGACTCATTATTGTTTTCTCCCGTCGTTTTTTTATTTTTTTTTATTTATTCAATGGTTTTTTATACAATTTAATTTTAATTTAATTTTTATATTTTTTCAATTTATAAAATTTATAATTTATTGTAATTTATTATTAAATACCGCCTCTTGCCATTTCTTTAAGCTTTTCTATTCTGTCTTCGGTAGAAGGATGAGTGCTGAACAAGCTTTTAAATGCGCCTCCCCTTAAAGGGTTGACTATAAACATATGTGCGGTAGCATGGGTCATCTGATTAGCTTGCATAGGTTCTTCTTCGTTTCCGGCTTCTAATTTATTTAAAGCGCTTGCAAGATACATAGGATTTCCGCTCAGCATTGCGCCGCCTTTATCCGCCGCATACTCCCGTTGTCTCGATATAGCAAGCTGTATCATGGTTGCGATGAGCGGGGCTATAATAGCCATGGCGATTATGCCGATAATGTTTCCTTCCCTGTCGTCGCTTCTTCCGCCGAAACCGCCGAACATAGCTCCCCATTCCGCCATCCATGCAAGCATGCTTATTGCGCCGGCAACTGTTGCGGCTATAGAGCTTATAAGAATATCTCTGTTTTTTACGTGCGTAAGCTCATGCCCTATAACTCCCGAAAGTTCGTTTGCATTTAAAATTTTCATAATGCCGGTCGTGACGCATACGGCGGCATGATTAGGATTTCTGCCTGTAGCAAAAGCGTTGGGCGTTTCCTCATCTACTATATAAACTTTCGGCATAGGAATATTGCCTCTTGCCGCAAGATTTCTCACTATAGAATAAAGTTCGGGGTATTCGGCTTCCGTAACGGGAACGGCATGATACATAGATAAAACTACTTTGTCGCTGAACCAGTACGTTCCGAGATTCATTACGGCGGCAAATATTAAAGCTATTACCATTCCCTGCTCTCCGCCGATTGCGCCGCCAGCAAATATTAAGATTCCGGTTAAAACAAGCATTAAAAGAAAAGTCTTAAAATAATTCATTTATAAATTCGACCTCCTTGAATTATAAATTATAAATTAATTAAATTTATAATCGATTTAAATTTTAATCTATTAAATTATTACTTATTAATTTACCGTAAAGTTTTATAAATTTATTTAAATCGGCTATATAACATATATATTATATAACATTTTTATTATTGTTTTTCATTAAAATGTCAAAAGATATCGCTTGAACGGTTAAAGAAAACAGAACGGCTATAAAAACATAGGTAATAATTTCATTCCTCAAATGCATATTTAAAGGCAGAGATAATGCCATAGCAATAGGCAATGCGCCTTTTAATCCTCCGAAAACCAAAAAACGCTTATACCGTTTATTTAAAGTCAAACCGTTTGAAAATATTTTAAATCTGTTTTTTATTAAATTGACCAGAGGCGAAATGATATAGACCCCAAGAAAACGCGAAAAAAGTACGAGAGCTATTATGAACAGAGATATAAGCCATATATCGAAAATTTTAAAAAGATTTATCTCTATTCCTATTATCAAAAATAAAATTGAATTTATTATAAAAGTTATATATTCCACTACTATAGGAAAAACTTCAAGCGTCCTGCCGGTTACTTTGTTTTTAAAACCGTAATTAGCAAGCGTTATTCCGCTGAAAATTACCGCCATTATAAACGACATATGCAGATAGTATGCGGCTATTAAAGACGCATAAGCAAGCAGCAGAGAAATCATAATTTCGGTTAAAAAATCTGTAGCAAGAGATAAAATAAGGGATACTAAATAACCGATAATTATTCCCAGTATCGATCCGCCGATAGATTCATATAAAAATTGAACCGCCGACGTCTGTATTATTCCAAAAATATAGTAAAACATGTTATATAAATGATATAACGAACTATGCGGCGAACTTAAACTAATGCGTATGCCGTCCGAGAAAATATGGGCTGCTTTATGAAGATTAAGGTTTAAAAAAACCTCGAATAAAACAAGACTGATGCCGTCGTTAAAAAGACTTTCTCCTGCAAGAAGAGTCTCTATGTCTTCTCTGTTTTCAATTTCTTTTTTATCTTCTTTTTTGTTTTTATGTTTCATTGCGCCGTTTTTCAGCATAGACAGTATAGTAATAGGATCCGTAGGCGTTATTATAGCGCCGAAAATTAAAGACTGTTTCAGCGGAAAATCCAAAACAAAATGGAAAACAACGCCTGTAAATATCGCAGAAATTATAGTACCGAAAATTGACAATGCGCCTATAGGAAGTACGTTAGACATTAACGGACGCAGTTTAATTCCAACCGCGCCTTCAAATATAACGACAGGCAAAAAAACATAATAAATAAGATAAGGCGTAATTTTTAAACTTGGAAAAATATGAAATATCCCGACAAAAAGACCTATAATAACAAGCATAGAGGCATAAGGAATCTTAAAATATCTTGTTAAAATTCCTCCTGCCGACGCTATAGAAAGCAAAATTATCGCCGTAATGATTATATGGCTTCCATGATACATAATATATAATATACCATATTATATACAAGCAACCCATTAGAAAATAAAGAGTATAAAATAAAAATAGATAAATTAAAATTATAAAACTTATAAAATCATATCTCGGTTTTAAAATTTAAATGATACGCCGATAAATAAACTTGCAATCGGGTTAAATAAATTATATAATTATTAATCTACAAAAACATCGCGGGGTGGAGCAGTCCGGTAGCTCGTTGGGCTCATAACCCAAAGGTCGCAGGTTCGAATCCTGCCCCCGCAACCAATTAAAACTGCAGTAAATAAGCCTTTCCTCGGATTTTCCTCTTGACGTCAGTATGCAAAAAAATGTATAAATATGTATAGAAATGACATTGTTTTACTATACTATTACTATACTTTTCAAAACGGGGTAATACAGTAATGGCAAGCATTTACATGCTTAAAAATTCTAAAAACTGGTATTATTGCATAACCTATAACGGTAAAAAATATCAAGGCAGTACAAAAACCACCGATAAACAGTCGGCTAAGCAAATTGCCGAATCTATACAAACCGACCTTGCACGCGAAACATATGATTTACCTGCTTTAAGAAATAAAAGTATAGTAAATTTTACTATACTCTGGCAGGAATATATTAAAAAATCAACCAATGCAAAAAATACACTGACAAGCACTATATCAAGAGCCAAGCATTTTTTGCCTGTATTTCAAAATAAACCCGTTGAAGATATTAATACGCTCGACTTAAAAAATTATCAACTTCAAAGAAGACTAGAAATAATAAACAATCCTAAGAACAAAGATAAAAGAGAATCCGAAATAAGTTTTAAAAGCTTAAACCATGAATTGCAGATATTGCATAATTTTTTCAACTTCTGCATAGAAAAAAATCTTATTGATAAAAATCCTGCCGCCGGTATAAGAAAATTAAATACTTTATCGCGAATTAAAACTCTTTCCGATGAAGACATTCAAAAACTAATTTCAGGCGCAACGAATAAATTAACCAGGGATTTAATAACTTTTTTAATTTATACCGGCTGTCGGAAAGGCGAGGCCTTGAATTTAAAATGGGACGACGTGGATTTAAAAACCGGCGTTATTGCAATTAAAGGAACGAAAACAAAATATGACCGGTATATTCCGATTTCTGAACCGTTAAAAGCGGTTTTAAGCGGTATCGAAAAGAATCAGGATAGTTTGTATGTCTTTAATAGAAACGGAGCAAAATTGACCGATTTTAAGCGTTCTTTTCATACCGCCTGTAAAAAGGCAGGACTAAAAGATTTGCGTATCCACGATTTAAGACACGTCTTTGCAAGCAAGATGGTAATGGGCGGAACATCGTTATATATTACTGGGGAACTCTTAGGACACAGGACGACGCAGATGACAAAAAGGTATAGTCATTTAGTGCCTGAAACACTTAAAAAAGCGGTTAACGACATTTGGAGTAAAGATAACATGGAAAGTCAATGATTTTTAAACTAAAAATCAAATCTTAAGCCTAATTTTTTTATAATCTTAAATATGTCTGGCGACAGTATTTATATTATAATATATTCTAATACGGTACAATTTTGATTGTTAAAACAATAAGCACCGTTTTACATACAAGCTTTTGAATTTGAAAAACATTTTGTGATATATTGTAATTTATATTATGGTTTATTCTTACTATTTTGTATCTTAATTTTTACATTTACTACCAAAAATCCTCAAGCAAAAAATGTTATTATATTAGAAAATGCAGCTTGGCACAGTGCGATAAAACAACTTTCAGTATAATTTGGTTTGGTTAGGATTTTACATGGAGAATCTATGAGGAAGAAAATGGTAGCAGGTAAATTTTAGGTAGTAAAAGTACTTTTTATTTTATAAGAGGGACACCCCTCTTATAAGCTTTCATAAAATATTAAATAATAAATATTTTTATTGACTTATAACTAACAAATATTATAAAAATAAAGAGGATTGATTATCGATTTTAGTGTTCGATTAAAGACGTAATACGCATTCTATGAAGAACATATAAGCTTTTAAAATAAATAGTATAAATTAGTGGCGATTAAAATATAAAATGCAACAAATAGGCATAGAACTAAAAGTTCTTAATTTAATATGTGAAATTGCTGAAGAAATTGAGAATAATCATGCTGAATTTAATGAGAGATATTTGCATCATTTTTTTTCTAATAAATTACAAAATATAATATCCCCCATAAATCTTTACGGAAACATCTCAGAAACCATACTTCATCCTGAGTGGCCTACATATAAAGAAACATCAGGTATAACTTGCAGTAAATATAAAAACTCCAATGTAGGTAAAAACGGGATGGGCGGTCATATTGATTTTGCAATTGGTGAATACAAAAAACCGCATATTGGAATAGAATTTAAGCTATCTAATAATTGGAACAATGATGGTATGGTTTTTGACTTTTTAAAACTAATGGACAAAAAAAATCCATTCAAAACTTCCTTATCACTTGCTATAATTTTGCGGGAAAAAAAATTATCAAAGAATGGGTATTTGCATGACCTTGTGAATCACTACAATAGTTCTATTTCGGAAGCTAAAAAACGTTTAGGCACTAATTTATGTGGCGCTGAGAGAAAATTATATTTTATTATAACGGAGGTTGAAACCAATAATAATAAAAGGTATGGCAGACGACACTTTATTTATATCAAGGATAAATTTGAAAAAATTGAAGACGGGAACCGCCTTTTACAATCTTTAATTCAATTATATTCAATAAATAGTTAGGCAGAATATTTTGGAGAATAAAAACAAATGGACATAGCTATAAAGAAAATATCTAATCAAATGATAGAGGAGTCTAGTAATATATTAGCATGGTTAAAACAATTTAAAGATTATGAACGTCCTACCGCTATTTCCATCTTGACCCATTTAAAATTCATCTCACGTGATAGCTATTCAACTTGGTTTAATAAAAACATCTATCCTTTTCTTCAAGGAAATGAAAAGTTTGCATTTTATGCAATTAGAAAAATGGAAGCTACAGAAGAACTTTGGGAAGGAAATGGGGACATAATCAATCGCCCGGCAGAGAAATTAGGCAGTGAAGACTTTGTGATTTCATTAATAAATAATAATAATAATTTCTTTGACCATCCATCTATTGATAAATTAAAAAAAGAAAAAATAAATAACATTGTACTTATTGATGACGCCATTGGAAGCGGGAAACGGGCTTCAACTTATATAAGAAAATTTATAAATCAAAAAACACTTAAAAGTTGGTGGAGCTACGGGATAATTAAACTATATATTCTTTCTTTTGCCAGGACAATCGAATCTGAAAAAATAATATTGGATTCGCTACCAGGTTCTAATCACCACAAAAGAAAGTATAAAAAATCAGAGAAAATTAATTTTAATAGTCCTATAATATATACTAATAAATTCTTAAGTAAGCGCTGGGGTGCGGAATATGAACACATATTGAAGCTTTGCGATTCAAAGACAGATATACCAGAAAATTATAGGCGTGGTTTTGGAAAGGTTATGAGCAATATAATTTTTGAGCATAGCGTTCCTAACAATATTCCAGGGATGTTGTTTTGTAAAAAAAATCATTGGTTGCCTTTATTTCCTAATAGAACCATTCCTATTGAAATAATTGAGATGCTTAACAATAAACCTAAAAAGAGCACCAATAAACCAGTAATCCAATCAATTATTAAAAAAAATAAATCTAAATCCTTCAATAATCAAATGATTAATAACGAAATGTTACAGTTAATTCTTCTTATTAAGCGTGGGGTTAGAAATAAAACTAGTTTATCATTACGTATGGACTTAGATATAAAAATAATCAATGAATTATTGAATAAAGCAATATGTACAGGTTTAATAACGCAAAAACATTTTTTGACAAAAAGCGGGAAAAATTTCCTACATGCTCAAAACATTAATGAAGATTTTAATTATGACTATTCGTTATATATTCCTAAATCTTGGTGTGCTGACCAGTCTTCCATTCAGCCGTTTGCCTAAAAAACAAACAGATTCAGCATCTCGCAGTCAAAATGCGTGGAGGCTGATGGGGAAATCAGTTCGGTTTCTCTGGAAAGAACTGACGCAAGGACGGCTTTGCCGTCCATGTTTGTCAAATCTCAAATACCTTCGGGGTCTCGGAAGAGATTTGACAATCATGGTCCCTTGGACCATGATTATATAAGGAGAAGTGAGTGGAAGACTGGTCAACACACCAACTTAAAGAAAATGCGATAATTAAACTTGGAAGCGAAAAAGCTAATGATTTACAAAAGTATACTACAAATTTAAAAATTCAAAGCCTTCCCGTTATATTCACGCTAAATCACTTAGGAATTATAACTAATACCGAATACAGTTTTTTATACAAAACTGTATGTAGAGAAAGAGAATATGTCAATTACAGGATGTTCCCTATTAAAAAGCGTTCTGGTGGCACAAGATTTATTCATGCCGTTTCCAAAAAACTATCAATAGTGCAGACATTTATTAATAATATTATTCTTCAATCCCAACAACCTCATAATTGTTCTTATGCTTATCATCCTTCCGGCGGAATTAAAAAATGCGCTGCTATGCACTGCAACGCTAAATGGTTATTTCAATTTGACCTTGCTGATTTTTTCTATCGCATAAACGAGATAGACGTTTATAATATCTTTCAAAGAATGGGATATAGGAAGTTGTTATCCTTTGAACTTGCTCGTTTATGTACAACAATACGTTTGCCAAGACAACTACAAAGCATGCTTAAACAATTTAAATCATTTTCTCTTGATGATTACCCGTTTTACAATAATGATTTTATAGGCGTTCTTCCGCAAGGTTCTCCAACAAGTCCTATGCTAAGCAATTTAGCTGCAATGGAATTAGACGAAGATCTTTATGTTTTTGCATTAAAAAACGGGTTTATTTATACTCGTTATGCTGATGATCTAACTTTTTCGGCAATAAATTTACCTCAAGGTATGTCTATAGGGAAAATACGATGGCAAATAATTCAAATAATTAGAAAAAATTGTTTTAAAGAGAATTCTAATAAAATTAGAATTGCAGGACCTGGTGCAAAAAAGATTGTTTTAGGGTTGTTGGTTGATGGTAATCAGCCAAGAATTTCTAAAGAAATGTATAAAAGAATTGAAAAGATTTTTTACTATGTAAACCGGTTTAAGTTTGAAAATACGGCAAAACATTTAGGTTTTAATTCAACTTTTGGGCTTATTAATCATCTATTAGGCTTAATAAGTTATTTAAAAGATGTAGATTCAGATAGATATGGGCTATTTAATAAAAAATTTAATGAATTAATGTTGTCGCTGGGGTGTTAAAATGACTCATATGACGCTTTAGAATTGACCCACTACGCGATAAACTCCATTCTTAAAAAATTCTTAAGAATAAGGAGTTATCATAATGATTTATCAGGATGTCGTTATGGAAATTTCTTTTATTTATATAGATAGAGCTACTTCAAAAGGGAAATAGCAAGAAGCTTAGGTATAAGAAAAAACACTGTTAAAGGTAATTTTAAGGTGCATTTTGTGTATGTCTTTAATAGAAACGGGGCTAAATTGGCGGATTTTAAGCGTTACTTTCATATGGTCTGCAAAAATGAGAATCATGGACTTACATATCCACAACTTGTGCGCCACGTATTCGCAAAGCAAGATGACAATGAACGGAACGTCGCTTTATATAACAGGGAAACTTCTAGGACACAGGACGACTCAGATGACGAAAAGGTATAGTCATTTAGTGCCGGAGACATTAAAAAAGCCGTAAATGACGTCTTCGAAAACTGGCAAGAAAATAAAAGCCGATAAAAATTAAAAAAATAAGGGGATGTTATTAACGCATATGCTAAATGGGATTATAGATTTCATAATAGGCGGAGTTATTACGGGGTTGTTTATGATATGGCAAAACCATGATAACCATAAATATAATTTACGCATAATTAATGAAGAAGAAGAAAGGTTAGAAAACGCGGTTCTGCAGGCAATTGAAACCGAAATTAAAGTCAACTGGGAAAGATACAATGAAAATATTAAACCTTTGGTAGATAAATTACGAGAATTAACCTATAATTGCAATATGCGTTTTATTAGTTTTCAAAATATACATGAAGATAAAAGATATTTCTATAATTTATTGTCTTATAAGATATCAATATCTCAGGATTATTTTACTATATATAAAGGGAATAGTTCTTTTATAGGGAAAATTAAGAATGATAGCCTTAGAAAAGAAATAGTTTCCACTTATACTAATACTAAGGGCATTATTGATAAAATTTTATTATTTGGTTTATTTCAGGATAGTTTGAGGGATTCCGCAAAAGAAATAAAGGAACCTAATTCCGGCAATGCTAAATTTGTGAGCATTGAGGATCAAGTTGTTAAAGAATACAAAAAGCTTTTGACAGACCTCTCTTTTTATATATTGCAAGTAAAAAACGAACAAGATCGATTAGATGCTCAAATTAAGCAATTGTTAATATTATTAGAATCTGACATGAATTGAGCTCATTCTTCAGCCTGAACATTAAACTAAAAATTTAAAAATAAATTAACACAATCTTGCTAATCCTTTAATCTCCGACAGAAAATTTTATAAATATCGTCAAAAAATTTTAATGTGTTATCATATTTTAGGTATGAAGATTTATCTATTACTTTATTAGAACAAAAAGACTCTAATAGCTGGGTTCTTGACTCATAATATATGTCATCAATATTTTCGAGAATCTTTGTGCTCAAAGAAGCAAAGTATGGCCATGAAATAACGTAGCTATCAGTTGTTTTTCCGTCTTTCATAGGTATTTGATACCTTATAAAAATATCGCCTTCTTTGGCAATATCTGTGCCTTCAATAAAATATTTTGCACTTGGTGTTGCAGATATACCAAACCACTCAGCTTTATCATACCACATAGCTGCTTCATCTATCGCAGGCCCTATAAGGAATGAGTCCATTTTATAAAAATCTCCATAACTAACAACGCCACGTAAAAATATTTTGTCTTGCATAATAGTTTTATAAAAATTTTCCTTTAAAGCACTACCTAAAAATATCAACATCTCACGCGAATGTTCTTTATAATTAATTTCGTTTTTATTGATTATATCTAATGAGAAAGATAAGGTTAGAATTATTGTATCTGAGAAAGAAGCAATATCTAATTTTGGCATATTTTCTTCCTTATCAATCAAACAAACTTCTTTAAAAACCCTAGAAATAAATTTTTTTTCATTTCTTAAAGATTTTATAATACCTTTCCAAGATTTTAAATATTTAAGAGGATCTTCCCTATTCCAGACAGATTTGGTCCCAAGTGCATCAATAAAAACAATGAGTCCTTTTCTGCGTTCCGACTTATTGTATTTTTTGTTTAAATTCATATTTATTCTTTATATTTTACAAAGACGGTTAATAATTCCCCAAATGAATCCGGCTTGTATTTATTAAAACCTTCCTCATCAACAAAAATATAATCGAAAACTACTTTATGCTGAGAAATATTTATATCTTCGCACCATTGCTTTAGGCGTGCCATTTTTAACGGAGTATCGAGGTCTTCAAGTCCTTTGGTTTCTACAATATAAATATGCTTCTCATCAGTTTTTACGATGAAATCCGGGTAATAATCGGAAATATTACCGTTTGCATTAACATAATCTATTTTGAAATGCACCGCCAAATAATTTTTTACATAAGAAACGGTATCCGGGCATCTTTCTAAAAATGAGGCAAAAAGCAGTTCGAGATGGCTGTCGCCGATAATTTTATTAAAAAGACTCTTTTGCGGCATTATGAAGCCCTGGTCTTTAACGACAAACGGCCTTGTTTGTCTTAGTTTTATATAATCCCTAATTTCTGCACTACCCTTATCTAGAATTGTTAAATCGTTTATCTTTTTAATAAAAGTCTGGACTATTGTTTTTGTTGCTTCAAGTTCAGACAAGTTTCTTAATGTGTTTAAATCGTCAATTTCTACCTGCCTGTCGAACAGATATCTTGAAATAAATTCTTTCACCTTCCCGTATAGAACGTCATATCCGCTTATTAACCTTAATTCGTGCATAATAACCTGCGTAAAATAGCCTATTGCGTTTCTATAATCGGCAATTAAATCAGAACTAAGTATTATAGTATGGTTTATTTCTCCGGAAGTTATTTCTTTAAAAACTATTTCACGTTTTTCTTCTTCGCTGAATTGCTTGTATTCAATCCGCTTATTTCCGAAAATAGACGGATTTAAGTCTTCTAATTGCTTATATTCCCTGTAAATTCTTGGAGACAGGACTGGTATTTCTATATTAAGCTTATCTATATCTTTTTTTACATTGTCATTATCCACTTCTATAATTATCGGAGCTTTTGGTTCCGTGCCCGACCCCATCGGTTTTCGCGTAAGTTCGACGCCTTCAGTCTGGATAGATTCTACAAATTCCATAAATGCGTCGGTTCCAATGACGCTCACATATTCCGTGGCGTCAGTGCCGGGATACATCCTTCTTAAACCTCTTCCTAAGGTCTGTTCCGGCAGAATATTGCTTTTTGCGGCATAGGCACGAAGCCCTACTATAGTGGTGACATTGCGGACATCCCAGCCTTCTTTTAAAACAAGGACGGAAACTATGACTTTATAAGGGCTTTCGAAGCTATCTATTTCGTTTGCAGCATTTCTCAATCTATCTAGTTCTTCTTTGCTCTTTCCTGTGTCATGTTCGGCAATTTCACCGTTATTTTTAGTGTGTATTACTAAAACAGCACCTTTAAGGTCTGAATACCTGTTTTCAAGATAGTCGGCAACATCGTCGCAGTTTATTGTGTCATCCGTCATAATGAAAAGAATGGCTTTTTTGCCGAGCTTTTCATGTTCTATATATGCTTTGCGCCATTCTTCTATTCCCAAGGCTATATAATCTGAATATTTTTCGGTATATTTTGAACTTTTCTTTTCGGAAAGTTTTGCCCGACTTGCTGAATCAGGTAAAACAGGATGCTTTACGACATCCTGGTAAATAGCTTCCACCAGCGGATAGTCAACTACGGTTTGTACGAAAATAGCCCCGTTATTGTGCTTAGGCGTTGCCGTAACATCCATCTGCAATGAAAGGAAATGTCCTTTTTGTTTTAAACGGTTATGGATATCTTCTATCGATTTAAACCATGCAAGACGGCTGTCGTGAATATGATGGGCTTCATCGTTAATTACTATTAATTCGTCAATTTCCCTGACTATAATTCCTAAATCCACTTTTGAATCGTTCGTTTTGCCTACGGGTCTTTTTCCAAGAAAATAGTCGTCGAGGTTTTCATCATTAAAGCTCGGGTCGGTATCGTTTCCGCTATATACTCTATGAATATTAGTCAAGAAAATATTTCCGGTTTTGCGAACGACAGAAACGTTATCCTGAATATGAAGCGTAAGTTGAAAATCATCCTGCCAGTTTTGACCTCCAAAACCGTTATTCGGCAAAAGGGGGTCGTTCCAGAATATTTTTAATCCGTCAAAATCGGCGCGCAGCCTATCTAAGACTATTATATTTGGGGCAATTATAAGAAAGTTGGTCGATAGTTTAGAGTCTTCTTCGTATAGCTTGTGGAAATAGCACCAGGTAACTATAAGGCTCATTACTTTAGTTTTGCCGCTTCCGGTAGCCATTTTTATAACTAATCTAAGCCAGTCTTCATCAAACATTCCGGTAGAAACCGCTTTCGAAGAATCATATTTTAAAAGGTCGTATTTATCTTTAACTTTTGCAACTTCGTATAAATAAATAATGGTTTCTATAGCTTCTCTTTGGGCAAAGTAATATTTAAACTCGGCCGTATCGTCGCCTGATTTTTCTATAATATGCGCTGTATTAAACCACCATTCTAATAAGGACTTTGAAGTTGCACTTGCACCGGCATAGAGGTCATCGCGCCAGTCTTTAACTTCTTTTCTAATTTTAGAAACAAGCGGCGGCAAAAGCTTCTCGTAACTTGTATCCCTTAAAGACTCATCAGCAGGAAACCATCTGTATTCAGGATATAGAACGTCATACGGAGATTTTGAAAAATTAGTATGAATTGCCATTTTTTATTCCTTTATAAATCTATTTCGGTTATATAATTCAGACGGAAACCTCAAATACCTTCATAGTATCGTTTCCGAATATATCGACAACTTTGACTGCAATCTTATGCCTCCCATTATTGCAGTCATGATAAGGCGTTATAAGTTCTAATGACCTGTTCTTCTTAGTCCTAAAAGACTGCCATTCGTTTTCGAAGATATAATCGCCCGTCCATTTTTCTTCAATTTTACCTGTATCGAAGTTCTTAACTTTTATAATTTCACGCCGAGATTCAAAATTGAAATCAACGCTCCAGTAATCAATCCAGTCAGTCCAATTCTCAGTAAGTATTTCTTTAGTTATAATGCCGTCTTTATCCTTATTTATCTTAATAATCCTGCCGTTTTCGACAACAATTTTACTTTTGCCGTTTGAAAGCGATGATGCCGCATTATCTACCGTATCCTGAGAATAATGGACTGAAAAATCTGTTAATTCAATAGTTATCTGATTATTTTTTACGTGCGGTTTTACTTCTATGTAATTTACATCGTAAAATACAACCTGATTTTTCTCTATTGCCCTTTTATCGAAAACATCTCTGGGTATATATTTAAGCGCTAAATCAATTCCTTTAGCCCTTGCTTCTTCTTGAATACGCGGAAATAACCCCATTTCAAATTCAAAGGCAAGGATATCTATGCGCGAAATTCTCTTTTCCTGACACTCAAGTATGACTTCTTCGACGAAAAGGCGTGTTACCGGAAGATTTATCGGTCCGACCGTAACAAATCTACCTGCCTTTTTGCCCTGAAAACATTTAAAGTTTTCAACCGTTTCCGATTTATAGGCCTTAAGTATAAGCAATACAAAATCTTTTTCTTTTTGCTCTAGCTGTTTTTGGCGTTCTTCCTCACGAAGGTTCATATTAACGCCGATGTAATGCGCTCTTTCATATTTGCCGATATTTAATATTTCAAAAGCGCGAAAATCTTTTCCGCCAGCTTTTAGTTCCCGTTGAACCTGAATCATTCTTTTACGGGTTGTGTGTATCGCAAACTTGCCGAGGTCGGAACCTATCCATTTTCGACCAAGTTTTTCGGCCACAGCAAGAGTGGTGCCAGAGCCGCAGAAGAAGTCGGCAACGATGTCGTTTTCGTTGGATGAGGCTTTAATTATACGCTCAAGAAGGGCTTCAGGTTTTTGAGTAGGGTAATCAACTAACTCCTTGCCACTCTTTGTCATAACTATATCTGTCCAAATATCCTGAATTAGTCGCCCCTTATAATCATCAAGAAAACTTTTTAGATATGGTGTTCCATTTGCCGTATAATAAATCAGATTTTGCTTATCTAGTTCGTCTATTTTTTCTTGAGTTCGTGACCAATGCCTGCCTTTAGGTGGATTTAAAATTCCAGTCCTAAATCTTCTGGCTGGACCTTGACCTTTACCAGTAAATGTATGTGGGTAAAAAAGCTTGCCAGTAACATCGTCCTTAATAAATCGTTCCTTAATATACTCTTCCGAATAACCAATATATTGTGGATTAAAGGTATATTGATCAGATTTTGAACAAAATAATAAAGTATCTGTAACATTGCCAAATCTATGTGCGTCGTTATGTGCTCCAAATCTTTGCCAAGATATTTGATTCCTAAAAGAATTATTACCAAAAATTTCATTTAAAACTAATCTAATATAACTATTCACCCGCCAATCGCAATGTACATAAATACTTCCGTCTTCCGCCAATAAATCACGCATTAAAACAAGTCTTTCGTAAATCATGGCTATAAAACTATCCGCTCCTTTGCCCCAGGTATCTCGGTATGCAAGCTCCTCCAAAACGCTCGGCTTTTTTGTGAATGTTTCCTCTCCTATTTCTATATCCATGGAAAAATCGGCGCCGACATCAAAAGGAGGGTCAATATAAATAAGTTTAACACCGCCGGCTTGTTCAATTTCATCTCGCATAGGACCGTTTTTCAAACTGGAAAGAATAAGCTTGTTATCGCCCCATATAAGCTTATTCGTCCAGCCGGATTTTTGGCGTCCGCGTTCGTCAAACAGGAATAATTGAGATTTGGTATCTTCAGGCTTTTCCGGGCGGGGTTCATCAATCTGCTCTATAACCTGAAACGGCAGAACTATATTTGATACATCTTCAGTTTTTCCATTCCAGACAAGTTCTACTTCGCGCTTATCATCAAAGAGTAAAAACCGGTATTTATCGGGAAGGGGTTTATCTTTTTCTATAAACTGCACTATTTCCCGTTTTTCAGATTCTGCCAATTTCATTTTTTTTATTCTTTTTTATTGAGTAATTGTTTTCATTCCGTAACGAATAATATTATTTTCTTTTTTATGTGTAAAATTTTATTATGTCTTAATTTAAAATCATAATTCCAAGGCTCAATAGTTGCAAACTATTACACTTCATGTCCATGTTCCTGCAGCCAAGCATTCAGATATATCGCCACTACAAGGAATCTTCATCGGTTCCTCCTTGCAATTTTATCCAAAGAGCAAAACTTGCCCATTGTAAGCGATACTCTCCCTTAACACCTTCTTTAGAAATTATAATAGCTTTGTCCCTAAGAGCTTTTAAGCCATTAGTCAAAGCTGTTTCTTTGCCTTGAAATTTATTTTTTATTTCACCACGTGTTATCCAACCATTCCATTTTTCGGCCATTATTCGTAATATTTGTCGTTGTGTTTCGGCTGTTATATCTTGATAAAAAGGTTTATAATAAAATCTGCTTCCTATTTGAATAAGGGCTTTAGCATAACTCTTATTAAAATCCTCTATTGAAATTACATCATCATTATTCTCTTCAAAAACTGAATATCCAATTTGTTGGACGAAATGTGGGTACCCTTCTGAAAAAACATAAATAGCTTCTTGAGCATCATCGTTTATTTTTATATTTTCTTTTGAATTTTTTTCTATATTATCATCTAATCCTTGTTTTATAACCTTTTTAGTATCTTCTTTTGACAATGGCCCAAGATAATGCTCTTCAAAAAGACGAAGAGATGACTCATGGCTATCAGTAAGCATTTTTCTCATTCCAGGAAGACCAGATACTATAAAAAGAATATGATTTGCGTTCTCTGCAACAAGATTTTCCGATAAATTTTTCAAAAAAGAACCGAGATTGAGTTCTTTTGAAGCCTTATCCGCTTCGTCTATAAGAATTACTAACCCATCCTTGCTTTCTGTTGAAGATTTTGGGTCTCTTATTGATTTAATAGTATCTGCAATTGAATAAATAAAATCTTGAATAAATTCTTCCTCATTTGAAATACTAGATTTTTCTTTTTTATAACTTAATCCTTGAACCTCAAGTCTGCTAAGAATTTCCAAAGCTTTTTTTACAAAAGTAAGGGTAGGATGTTCTATGTCTATCTGCCTTTTAATAGCTTTTGCTAAAATTATTGCAAAATCGACTAAACCAATTTTATCATTTAAGTTAAGTCTTACAACCAAAAAATTATGCTTTCCCCCTGACCAATTAAGTTCCCCTTTGGCAAAAATTTCACTAACATAAAGCAAGGAGGTTTTCCCAATACCTCTTTCTCCAACCAGAAGTATGTGCGTCGGGTTTCCATTGTTAGCTTGATATAAACCCTTATCAATAGCCTCAATTTCTTCATAACGGCCAGCAAATGTACCTCTGTTAATAGGACTATTTGGGGTAAATGGATTTACTTTATTCATGATTCATTTATTTTAGCGAGTTTGTGGATCGATAGCATGCTCAACCATGATTCAGTATGCATTCTCTGTAGAGGTTTAAATCCTTCATCTTTAGCTTCATGCTACTTATTTTTTAAATTCTTTAATATATTTCCTAAACACTTTTTGAAATAAAAGCGTTTTCTCATAAAACCATTCAAAATATTCTTCGGTTTTCTCTATATTAAATATACCTGGTACATTTTTTTCGATAAAAATTTGGGGATAAGCGAGGTCATCTCTCCATGTGGTGGATTCACCAATTTCTTTTTCGATTTCATCCTTCTTTTTTTTTAAAAAATCAAATAAATCTTTATTTTTGTTTATGCTAATAACGCAAACAAGTAAATTTTCGCGTGAGTTGATAGTTAAAACAATATTGGCTTCCGAGCTTCCTATGCTAATAACATACCAGTGTTGAGGTTTCGGAGTTTGTAAGCGAATACTATCATTTTTTCCTTGAACAAAACTTTTGAATTTGTCCCAAAATGCTAGTTGTTTAAGTTTAGTATCTGTAAAATCCCTATTTGACGGGCTTGTTTTAAATGTTTTTGCCCATTCATTAGGGCTGACTATAATTTCAAACTTTGGCGCAGGATTAGAGTTGTTAATCTGCCAAAGTTCAATTTTTATTAAGAAAAAACTGATGTTTTCATCAGTATGTTCATTTAACCACTCAATTGCTTTTTGATGTTCTTCGCGTACATCTTTAACGATCCATATTATTATTTTAGCGTCATATCCTGACGCATAGGTGATAATTTTTCCCAAATGATCATGGTTTGTGGCTTCAAGTTGATTCTCAATTATTATCTTTCTATCTAAGGATTCTTCTTCGGCAAGAATATCAACGCTGAATTTTCCAACATTTGCTTCTTTTTCGATAAGCTTTATGTTAACCCCGATTTCTTCACTCAATATATCAAGATTTTCCTGTCTGGCAAGCCAGCTTGTAAAATCAATCGCTTCATGCCCCCAAACAGAGCGCAATTCTACTTTATTTAATTTTGATAAAGTCTTTTCCATATTTTAAAACCGAAATTTGTTGATTCCTCAATCAAATAAAATGACCAAATTATAAAACTTTGAATAATAGAGAAAATTCATTATTCATAATATCAAATTATTGATATTTATCAAGTAAAATTTACTCTACTTCCCCAGATAAATCTTCGTCACATAAATTCTACCGTGTCCGAGTTCGTTGGAAACGACCTGCCTGGCTTCCTTATCCGACTTCCCTTCCACAATTAATTCCGCATATCTTTCCTGTGCCACAGCGTGCCTTATGGCGTGCATATTGAAGCCTGCATTTTTAATGGAATTTCCCAGATGGTTCATTTCCTGCTTTAAGTTCCTGCCGGTATCGTAATTGCAGTTCATCGCGAATTTACGAAGTTCCGCAAGTTCTTTAAGTTTCTTCGAAGAAAGTTTTATTTCTCTGGGTCTGCCGTTTTTGCACCAAGAGCCTTTTAATTCAAGAGTGCCGTTTTTTACTATTTCATAACCTTTTGAAAGCGCAAGTCCGGCGTGGACGCTTTCTTCTTTCCTTAAGCCCGCTATACTCGCAATTTTCAACTGAACGTAAACGTTGGCGTCCTTTTCTTTAAAATACCGGAGCTTTTCTTTTATATCCACTCCTTTGGCGGCGAGGCTTTTGTCCTTATATTCAATTTCTCTTTTAAGTCCAAGTTCTCCGTTGGAAATATTAATATTCGTTCTGCCTGTTTCATGCAAAAAAGACCTTAAGGAAGAAACATAGTTGATAATAGTAGCGTCTTTTAGACCCTGAGCCTTATAATAATTTACCATTTTTTCGATATCGGCGTTACTCCATTTGCCGATGTCGGCTTTCCTGTTGGCGGTTACGCCTATATCGTAATGCCTGGCGTCATGAGCTATGCGGCGCATGTCCTGCCTTATGTCATGGTCTGTTTTATTTGAAACAACCGATAACGGCGCGTCCATTTTATGAAAATGCTCTATCTCTCTTAATTCCCGATTTATCTTATATTCTATTTTAGTCATTTTAATATCCTCCGTAAAAATATTTATTTTTATTTAGACAAACTTTTGCCATTGGCATTTAACCCTGCCTATATTCTATAATGCCATGAAACACCCATGCCGATTTAAGGTCGAAAATGTCTTTTAATATGGCTTTTGACTGGAAAGACAATACCAGCTCTAAGGAGAAAATCTTTTGAGGATAAGCCAATAATCCCTATATAGTTTTTAATATTATTTTTCGGATTTAAAGACCCGGCAAGTCTTGGAAGGTTTTTTTAGAGTTAAACCTTAAACGGTTAGCAAAATAACTGTGCAGGATTTCGGCCTGCATTAGAAAGGATATTTACTTTTAGAATTGACCCGGATTTCTTTCCGAGCAGGAATATTTCCTTTTTAAAATCTTTAATCCCGCCGGTATTTTCATCGTTTATAAATAAACTTAAAAATCACCGTGGAAATAAAAATCTTACAAAATCCAAAGCAAATATTTGCGAATTTAATAATCCGTTCGTTTCGGATTGGAAAGTTTTTGATCTTCTTTCGAAGATAGGTAAGTTTTAATCTCTTGCGAAGATAATAGATTTCTTTAAAAGCGCCGCCAATTAAAGCGCGAAACCTAAAAAGAATTGACTAAACATTTTATATTTTAATTATACCACAATTTATAAAAATAGTAATCACTTTTCGTCAAATTAGGTTTTTCAAGCATTTTCCACGCTTTCTTCAGTTTGTAAAAAACACAAACTGAAGAAAGCTTATAGAGGTTTGTTTCTTGCTCCGTTTGATTTTGCTTTCCAAACCGGCAAGCGGTTTGGAAAGCGAGCCTTTCGGCAAAATCAAACTCCGGCGAAACAAACAGTCTAAGGGCATTATATCGGGCTTCCGCCCGAACCTGACAAGCGTATGCACGCTTGACCGCAGGGGGTTCATAAAAACGTTAATCTTTGGAAAGCTTTACTTTTACGAAAAATTTGTTGTATTAAAAAATTTTGTTAAAACATGATTAAAGTAATATAATGAAGAATATGGAAAAAATATTATTTATCCTTGGAGCGGGAGCGTCTGCGGAGGGAGGAGCGCCTTTAATGGGCAACTTCCTTGATAAAGCAAAAGAAATTATTTTTGACAAGAAAGTTGATTTGAAAAATAAAAATGATTTTGAAAGGGTCTTTAGTGCTATTGATACCCTCAGAAATGGGAGAATAGAGGAAAAATTAAATAAGGAAATTGATTGGAATAATATCGAATCGGTTTTTTCGATATTAGAAGAAATCCAATTTATAGAAGATTTGCCTATTTCGATTGATGATAAAAAATCAATTTTATTTTCTTTAAAAAATTTAATTTTAGAAACTCTCGCGCAATCTATCATCTTTCCGCAATCCGTAAGAAATGAATTAAAATATAATCAACCGCCAAAACCTTATGGTTTATTTGCAACATTATTAGATAAAATTAAAACAGCGTATAACATATCCCTGATTACTTTCAATTATGATATTTCGTTGGATTACGCATTAAATCTTTTGCGTTTGCCCTATGGATATTGTTTCGATAAGAGTTATTCGCAAATACCATTACTTAAACCACACGGCTCATTAAATTGGGCTTTATGCAATAAATGCGGCGGAATTTCACCTGTAACGTTTACCGAGCATGGACAAAAATATTTCATGTCTCGTCAAATAAGTAAAGCTCTCAGCGAAAGATGGGGTGTAAGTCCGTGGAAAGAAGGAAATATTAATTTAGAAATGCGTAATTTATTGAATAAACATGAGTGTCCTTATTGCAGAGCCACATCCTTGTCTAATCCCGTTTTCTGCGATGAAGAACCGTTTATTATTCCTCCTGCTAAAAGCAAGAATTATGAAAAGCTTCAAATTATTCATGATAGAGTAAAAAAAGAAATAAGTTCGGCTGATTATATCTATATAATAGGATATTCTTTCCCGGAAAGCGATGATTCTATAAGGGAGTATATAGATGAACATGCTAAAAATTACAAACGCATGATAATAATCAATCCCGAACAGTCTTTAAAAGACCAATTCAAAGACCACAATTACAGAAGAGAAATTAGAAATTTAAAATTCAAGGAAAGTATAAGAACAATCGCCGAAGACTTAAATTGCGATTATAAAGAAATAATGAATAGCGCAGACCATTTAGGTTTATCAGTTTGAAAGATTATTATGCAAAATAGAATAACATTATAATAAATACCACTGAAATCCATATGCTATTTGGTTTTCAGATAAATCTTTTCCCTAATTATTTCCGATAAATGCTTTACCGCAATTTTATCTACAATTTGTCCCTGATTTATGAGTTTTCCTACCGTTAACTTCCCCGCATATCTCTTTGTGATCCTAACGTCCAGGCCAAGTTCTGATTTTATCAGGTTTTTCATCCATAACCAATGGGTCTGTGAAACATAAACCAGCTTATTCTGCCGATCAACTTTCTCAACATAAACCAGAAGTTCTTGATCCTGCCCTTTAAACTGAAAAAAAGACTTTCGTTTGGGAAGGATATATGTATATCCGTCAGGTTCGATATCAGGGCTGGGGTTGCCGTAATCGAAAATGCTGCAATTCGATAATATATAATAATTCTCCGTTTCGTCTCCCAGAAAAAGTTTAATGTTTGTTTTTTCTCTAATTTTCATGATAATTTTACCTCCATTTTTACAGTTTTTATTATTTATATATCCTTTATTTAAAAATTATTTCACCGGTTTGATGTAATTTTTTTCAATGAATTTATCTAAATCCTCAATTCTAAACCTGTATTCAGAATACATTTTTACAAATCCTATTTTCCGTTCATATACAAGCCGCTGCATTGTTCTGTAGCAAACTCCGAGATATCTTCCGGCTTGCCGCATTGTTAAAAGCCCGTTAATTTGTTTTTCGGTAAATTCTTTTTCTTTCATAATAAAAATATTTTATGATATCTTTTTTAAAAAATAGGAGGACATTCGATACCTTTTTATTTTTTTAAAAAAAATTTGATATAATTATTTATGTTTATGCAGTTTTAATGGAGAGTATGTATATGTTGGCTAATGAAGACGCTATAATTGTTTGTTATAAGGCAGGATTAAAGAAAACAAATATAATCAAGCATTATGGAATATCTAAAATGAGGCTTAATAGAATTTTGGACGGCATTGAAACTCCAAAAAAACCCGCATCTTACAACGATAACATGATAGCCCCTGACCTAATGGAACATATCTGTAATTTTCCAAAATCTTACGGTCTTGCAAGAGTTATGCGATTTGCGCAACTCACAGGGTTAGACCCTAATAAAATTTTTGAAAATCGCAGAATTAAACACGAGAATATTAATCTTACCGAGGATATAATAAGCCTTCTTAACGCAGGGGTCAAAAAAACTACCATTTCCGCCTTAGATTGGGACGGCTCCGGTGCAGGACTTGATATATCGGGCATGAGAAAAATATTAAAAAGGCACAAAGTTGAAATTAAAACCGATGTTAGAACCAAAATTAAAATGACCGAGGAACAAAAAGATATTTTAAGAAAACTATATGAAAAACACCATATAGCCGCAACTTTTTCTAATGCGGTAAAAATTGTTGACTATGTTAAC
>SHMQ01000019.1 GCA_008534395.1 Candidatus Acidulodesulfobacterium acidiphilum | reverse complement strand
AATAAATCTTGTATAATATACATAATATAATTTAATATACATATTTATTTAAGACGTTAGGGCGGGAGGGCGGGGATAATTAGGCCGCCGAAAATAATTAAAGCAGATTAAAATCTTACTTAGTTGAAAATTACTCCGCCTAATTGCTATAATGCATAACTTGATGAGATAAACGCAACATTAACAATTAGCATTTAAAAATTTAAGTTTTGGCAGTAAACGGCAGGTAGCAGAAAGTAATAAATCAAGAACTTATAAGTTCGTGTGTCAGCATTTTTCGCTACCGGCCTCATATTAAATAAAGCTCGAACAGTTGCCTGGGCTTATAAGCCCGAATCTTTGCAAGAATGAGTTTATTTAAAAATTGGAGGTATTTATGGAAGAATCTTTTTTTGGAATCGACGTATCAAAAGCCGATTTGGATCTATTTATCGTTCCGTCTAACAAAGTTTTAAAAACTACCAACGACGAAAAAGGCATAGAAGAAATAGTAAAAATAGCTAAAGAGCTAAAGCCTGCTTCTATCGTAGTAGAATCAACCGGAGTTTATCAGAACAATCTGGTTTTTTCTCTGCTAAAGGAAAATCTTCCGGTAGTAGTAACTAATCCGAGAAGGATTAGGGACTTTGCCAAAGCCAAAAACAAACTTGCCAAAACGGATAAGATTGATTCGGAAATAATAGCTTTATTCGCAAAAGAGATTAAACCCGAATACAGAAGCTTTAAAGACGAAACGCTTCAGGAACTTACGGCTTTGATTACAAGAAGGGATCAGTTAATCAATATGATAACGGCGGAAAAAAACAGGCTCGAAGTTTCCCATAAATCGGTTAGGAACGATATATTAAGAATCGTAAGAACCTTAGAGAAACATCTAAGGAGGATAGACGAAGACATAGACGACTTTCTTAAAAAAGAAGGCCCTATAAACCATAAATCGGATATTTTAAATTCGGTACCCGGGGTAGGCAAAATATTAACCACTACCCTTTTAGCAGTTATGCCGGAACTAGGTACTTTAAACAGAAAACAGTGCGCTTCTTTGGTAGGAGTCGCTCCGTTTAATAAAGACAGCGGCAAGTATAGAGGCAAAAAAAGCATATGGGGCGGAAGGTCGTTTATAAGAAAGATTTTGTATATGTCAACACTATCTTCGATAAGATTTAACGACGTAATAAGAACATTTTACGACAGGCTCGTATCTAAGGGAAAACCTAAAAAGGTTGCTATAGTCGCCTGCATGAGAAAATTAATAACGATATTAAACAGCATGATGAAAAACGATAAAATGTGGGATGCAACTATGTTATCTGCTTAATAAAATATTTGGAAATTTATAGAAAAAAATTAATTAAATTGAAATAAAATAACCAAAAAATGGATTTTATATTTTATTAATTATTTCAATAACTTACATTAAATATTTTACTTGACAAATAACACAGTTGCTGACACCTCTTTTCTTAACAAATTCTACGGTATCGGGAACACCCGCTTCTTTCGAAGCGCCCGCGCCTAATAAAAAAACAATATCCGGTTTTACATCCATTTTATTGCCTCATAATCTTAAAATTTAAAATAATAAAAATTTAAGTGCTTTTTATTTCACGGCATAATCCCGTTTTTATACACCATTATTACGTACGGAGCAAGCGTTCCTCTTCCGCTTGACCTTCCGTAAGGCTTCCCGAGCGTCCCTTGAAAATCTTCTATATAAACTTTTGAAGGTTTGCCGAATACTTTTATTATAGCCTGTCTGTCAAACCATATAAAATGTTCCGTATAAATTACAAAAAATCCTTTCTCTTTATACCATTTCTTATTGCAAAGCCATCTATACGGAACTATTCCGTTACCGCCGGAAATTAACTGCCTAACTTTTACTTTACCTTTGGTTTTAAGCGTAATTATAGAACTATCCCAGTAAGTTCCGTAACCGTATGTTAAATTATGCCTTATGAGCCATTTCCCTAAAGGCCTGACCGGACTTTTTGGAATAACGGCTAAAGAATTTAAGGTAAACGAACCGGCGTAAATCATGAAAACGAAGGCGACGGAGATTTCTAAAAAAACAGGTTTAAAATTTTTAACTTTTACGCCGTCTTTCTTTATAATATCTAAGGTTTTATTTTTCATAAAGCCGTTTATTACGTATCCAAAATTTCTTATAATAAGAATAAATCCGAAAACTGCTACTGGCATTAAATATCTGGAAGAAGCCTTATTTACGGGAATTTGACTCATTAAAAAACCTAAAGACATAAATAGCATTCCGCCTAACAGTAAAATATCCAGAAAATCATCATCTTTAAATTCTTTTACTTTTTTTACCGTAGTTTTAATTCCGTATATAAATATAATGAAACCCGTAATCTTAAAAATTTCTATAACTGTTTTTAATGAAAATAGATTTTTGCCGAATACTTTTATTCCCAAAAGATTTAACATTCCGTTTATATAAAAATAAAAGTTTTTTACGAAAAATTTTAAACGGACGAAGGCTATGGAAAGCCTTGAAGGAACAGTTACAAAACCGCCGTCAGCCTTAATTGCTAAAAATATTAACTCCTTAAGCAGATAAGCTGTTATAACGGATAAAACTATAAGCAGATACTTACCGATATTGTTATAATTTTCGTCTTTTCCAATAACTTCTTTGGCAATAAAAACAATGTTTAAAACTATCAAAGGAACTCCGCAAATTACGACGTTTACGTTATCGTTTGCAAAACCGGCGGTTAAAATTATAAAAGCTACCGTTAAAAATAAATAAGATAAACGCGAAGCCGTTTTTAAAAATTTATTAATTAATAGGAAAACTAAAAGAGAAACGATAACGGCGGAAAGATGCATGCCTTCCTGAAGCGCCCAGAAAGCTAAACCTCTTGAAGGAAATACCAAAAAAATTATGAATAAAAATAAACCGGTTTTAAATATTAAGCCGGCGTTGCCGTTTACTTCGTCTTTTTCACGCGGAATATAAAAACAGGCTATTAAAATAAATACGGCATATAAAAAGACGGGGACTGCGTGCATTATCAGCGGTCTAAAACCAAGCAGTTTAACAAAGGCGGCATTAACAAACATATCTATGGAATAAAACGGGTCAAGCTGGGACAGATAATATCCCCGTAAAATATAATTTCCTTTGGCTATGGCGTTTCCGGCTATAACTAAATAAGCGTTATCGGAATCCCCTCTCCACAGGCTTGAAATGTGAAAAAGAGCAATAAGCCAGAGCCCGAAAACGGCTAAGGCAAAGACGAAAATCAAACTTGCTTTTAAAATCTTTTTCATATTTTCATAATTGTTAAAATTTAAGTTTTAATATCATAATATTTTTTCCGTTATATATAACGCTCAAAATAGAGCCGTCCGGCTTTAATCCGCGCAATACTTCTTTTGCCCGCTTCTTGTCCCAGCCGTATTCCTGGGAAAGAAGATTTTTTTTAATTATAATATATCTTACCCCGATTACTTTAAGGTATTTAAAATTTCTTGCAATATCGGACGGGTCGCCGAGCCTGTTTATAACAATCTGATTAATGCCGTTTCCGTTGTAATGAATACCTTTAAGGCTGTAAAACCTCTGGGGCAGGTATTTTTTGTAAAGGTCGTGGAAACCGTATCTTATTATATAGCCGCCTATCATCGGCTTATCGTAAATAGTCTGTTCGTACATTTTAAACCCGCCCTGCATAAAAGGAATAGTCAATACCGCCCCGTAAGGCTCTTTTTTAAGAATATATACGCCTCTCGATGCCTTTTCCGCCCTCATCTCGAACGGACTGGCGGAGTATCCCGCAAGAGTCCCCGCAAAAATCAATATAACCATAATCCCGCTTAAAGCTTTTTTAATGCTTCCGCCCGCTCTCTCGTTTGTTTTAATTTTACCGCCTAAATAATCAAAAAACGCCTTAATCCCGTATGCGCATACTATCCCGAAAAACAGATACCCTATTATCATATACCTGCCGGACTCCTGAATATCTTTAATAACCGGCATAATATCCAATAAATACACAAACGGGTCGAATACCCTTATGTTGTTTACGATATGGATTAAAGGGGACAGGCTCATTAATACGAATAATATAAAAGCGGATAGATAGAATTTTAATTCCTTATCTTTAACGCTTTTCATTTTTATTACCGCTATTATAAAAAATACAAGCGGGATATATCCTAAAAAATCAACGGAATTTGCGCCCCTGTACATAATGGGGTAAATCCCGTTAAAATAAATCGCTTTGGTAAAATTAATCAGCAGACGGTTATAAAACGGCGGCGTAAAAAAGCTTATTATGGTCGAGGAATATGCCTTAGACCAGAAAAGATTGGGATTAAAGTTTAAAAGACGCGGTTTAAAATATACATAATAAAAAGCGGGCAGAAGCAAAGGCGACGATACTATAACAAAAGATAAAATCATTACCGATAGATATTTTAAATACCGCCGGTTAAGCGCGGGATTATTCAGCAGGGATTTTATTTTACGGCTTATATCGTTTACAGGTTTGGAACTTTCAGGACCTTTTATTAAAGACTTTCTATAATCCGAGTAGTTTGAAATATATTTATATAAAATAAAAAATACGGAATATAAAAATAAAATTGCGGTAAACTCGTAAAAACCGGCATACGTGGCTAAAAAAAGCCCCAGAGCCGCGAGCAGGGCGTTTTTTAGGTTAGGGTTTCTATAAAGCCTGTTAAAAAATAGTATATATAAAGGAATACCGTATGCGCTCCAGATGTTTATATCCCCCCACCTTGCCTGCTCTATTAAAATAGGAGAAAACGCAAATATAAGACCCGCAAAAAACGAAGCGGTTCTGCTGCAGACCGTATCATAGGCTAAAAGATAAGCAAAATACGCGTTTAAAATAGAAGCCGCTAAGAAAAGAACGTTAAACGAAAGTATTAAGTTTTTTGTAAAAAAATATATTACGGAAGCTATTACGGCGTTAACGGGCATGGCGGTCGTAACATATAAAGGAACGCCGTGCGGGTAATAAACTAAATGCGTAAAATAGGGCAGTTTGTGAAGAATAAAAACGGAACGGTAAAACTCCCAGAAAAACCAAGCCATTAAGTATTCGTCCCCGCCGTTTCCGGGCATAACGGACGAAAAATGCAGGATTAAAGGGTATGTCATATATACCCATATTAAGAAATAGAGGAAAATTATCGAAATGTTTGAAAGAAACGATTTTTTCATCGTATTTTCTTTTCTTTTTATAATTTAATTAAAATTCCATAAGTATTACGCAAATGTTAAATTATATCATAACGATTATATAAAAAATAAATAAAAAAATAAAAACTCCCGACCACGGCAAACGCAGTCGGGAGTAAGAGAATAAATAAATCTGGCACCCTTTTTATTCGCTAGACAATTCAAATGAACTTTGTATCATAACATTTGTTTCTAATATTATATTTCTATTATCAAAAACAAGATAGTAAGTTCCAGGATTAACTAACCATTGGATACTTCCCTGCCTAACTTTACCAGTAGTATCAATATATGAAAAAGGATACTGTCCAAGCCTAAAATATTCGTACGGAGTTAAAAGATAAACTGTTATATTTTCGGTGGTAATAAAGCTACCCCTTAATATTTCGTTGCTATAAACTTTAAATTTAATAGATTCAGCCGCACCTGCGCGAATTCGATATATTGTCTGCGATGGTATCAATGTATTATTATTATAAGCAAAAGACTTAGCGGGAGCAAAAAAAATAATCATTCCCATAAAAGCAAGTATAAAAGTTATACTATTTAAAAACCAATAAGGTTTACTCATAGTGCCTGTGCCTCCTTCTACAATATTGACAATATTCTATAAATAAAAACCCCCGACCGCGTCAAACGCAGTCGGGAATAAATGAATAATTAAATCTGACTTTAATTAAATTAATTTGCACTTTCCCTTAAATTTATTTGCTCCCGTATTTATCAATCCGTCTATTATATCAATACAATCTTCGCCTATGTCTTCTGATTTATTAAGTTTGCCTAAATTAGATTGAAATTCTTTAAGCTTTTCTTCCAATTTATTATTACAATTATAAGATATAATATTGTAATCATTTATCGAGTTTTCAGGAATCTTTCCAAAAGAATTATTGGGATCCTGTAATTTAATTAAATCATAAAAAATTGAGATTGCATAATCATGTCTCGGTAATAAATAATACATATCTCTATTTTCTTTATTTTGTTCTTTTGTTTTTTCTATTTCCATATATATAAGTTGCAAAATTTCACAGACATTTTTAATAAAGTCAGGTATAACGCTCTTTGCCTCTCTCTCAAAATCTTTAAGTTTATCTGATAGTTCTTTAAAATGGTTTTCTATATCGGCATACAATTTTTTATCAATCTTAGGTTTATAATCCAAGTTAGAAGAATTGGGGTTAACGGTATTAATTAAAAAATTCCCTTTATTGTAACTATAATTTAATATAGAAAAATTATTTAAAAAATATTCGTAATTGAAAGTCATTTTACAAGCCGTTGCTAAATCACTTTTCGTCTTTTCAACATCAGGCTCATAACGAAGATTAAAAGTAGCTGACAAATTATTATTAATACTTCTAATTATTTCATTAATATTTGTTAAAAAACTACTATTCACATCTTCTAATACAATTTTAATTGATTTTAAATTTTCTTTGTGTTTATTAAAATGAGCTATTCTGTCATCCTGTTTTAATTTATATTTATGACGAATTACTAGTCCGAGAATGAATAATATAATTGGTACTATTATGATTTGTAAAAGAATTATAAACATTTTTTTAATATCATTCCCATATAGTGTTATAAATTTCATTAATTCTATTATAAAAATAAAAACTTCCGACCACGGCAAACGCAGTCGGGAGTAAGAGAATAAATAAATCTGACACCTTTTTTGCCGACTGCGTCAAACGCAGTCGGGAGTAAGATAATAAATAAATCTGACACCTTTTTTTTATTATAAATAAATCTGACACCTTTTTTTTAGTAAGCTGTTCCCGTAATTAATGTAGCTTTAGTGGTGTAATCGTTTACCGCAAAAGCTTGTAAATTAGAACCTGTAAAATTGGCCACCGCTAAAGCGGTATAGCCTGGTCCACAAGCAGCGTTTGCAGGAGTAACCCAAGGCGTAGTCGTTGAAACAGGAACAGCGGTATTGGCTGCTGTAGCGGAATTGACTTCATAGTAAAAATACAATGTTCCTTTAGGCAAAAAGCCAATATCTCCAAATCCGCCTTTAGCTGATACAAGAGTTGCTCCAGCCGGCTGTGTTCCCCCTGTGGGTTCCGTAGTGTAACCGCCGTAAGTTTCTAATGTATAATTTACACATTGAAATGGTGGAGTGTCAATATAATATGAAGTGCCGACAGCATAGAACGGATGAGTAGATGTAGCTGCGGTATTTGAGAATGAAGTAATAGCATTTGTTCCGCTATTGGCTGCTAACCCCGCGCTGATGTAAGTCGAATTCGTCGCGTTAAACGCCGTTTCGTCCGTGAAAATTGCGCCAAGGTTCGTGGACGCTTCCGAATCCTTTGCGCGGTTGACGTATGACAAATACGTCGGAATCGCTATCGCCGCCAAGATACCGATAATGGCGATGACGATTAAAAGCTCGATCAACGTAAAACCTTTCTTTCCTTTTAATCTGTTAATGTTCATTTTTGTTACCTCCTTAAAGCTTAATGATTTATTTAATTAGTAAAATCTTTAAATATGTACCCAAAATTAACCCCATTAGCAATTTTATGCTTAAAATAATTTAATAAAATCAATATGTTACATATATGCAAAATAGGGTGAAACCCTTCTTTCCCTTTAATCTGTTAATGTTCATTTTTACTGCCTCCTTAAAAAGTTAGATATGTTAATTTAGTTAATTTAATCCGCAAACAATTATTTTATTTTTTTATTTGTTTTTACTTTATACTTTATATTATAGATAAGCATATTTTATGCCAAAGCATAAAAAAGTATTAAAATTACCTTAACCTATTCATTTTAATAGCGCTTATATAAAATCTCAATAAATTAATATTCTTTCTTAAAATATGTTATTTGACAAAAATTGTCAACCGCTAATTAATAAATTCCTTAAAATGCTTAATTTTACTTATATTTAAAGGTATGACAAAAATTGTCACTAATTGACAAAAATTGTCACTTGGATTTTTAAAACTGTGACAAAAATGTGTCAGAACTTAAATCAAAATACAGAAAATACAGAAAATCCGGTAAAATACAGAATGTCGTCAAACTCTTGGTATTCCTGCAAAGCAAGGCGGAGTGCCGGTTTAATTAAATTCTTACTAGGATTTAAGCTACGTCAACAGGGCAAAGGACAGCGAGGCTTAAAATAAAGGTGTCAAAATAAAGGTGTCAGATTTAATTATTCCTTTACTCCCGACTGCGTTTGACGCGGCCGGGAGTTTTTGTTTAACAGGCAATAAAAGCGGAAAGAGAAATGTGGAAGCAGTCGGTTAAACAAATAGGCAAATTAAAAGTTATCGGCATCGCAGGATAAAAATATACGGTATAATTCTTTTATATACCTGTTGCATTATAATTAATTTGCATTTATAATAAATAAATATATATATATATTAATAATGATATATATTAAATTATTATAAAATTATTTAATTTATTCGGGGGAATAATTATGAAAAAAATACTCGTTATAGGAGGCGGTTTTGCGGGAGTAGAAGCCGCGATAAGGCTAAAGAAATATAATTTCGACGTTACTTTGATTTCCGAAAGGGATTTTATGTATATTTATCCGCTTTCGATATGGATTCCTGTCGGCGCTCTGGATTTTAAGGATGCGATGCTGCCGTTAAATAAATTAAGCGCAGTCCATAAATTTAATTTAATAATAGACTCGGCGGTTAAAATTTCTGCTAAAGAAAAGAAAGTATTATGTAAAAATGGCACCTATGATTTTGATTATCTCGTCGTCGCCGTCGGCGCAGGAAAAGCCAAACCCGAAGGAATAGAAAATACTTATTCTATTTGCGGCGCTCCGGAAGAATCGATTAAAATAAAAGAAAAATTAGCAGAATTGGTTAAAGCCGGAAAAGGCAGAATAGCCGTAGGAATAGGCGGAAATCCCAAAGACCCTTCCGCTATGAGAGGCGGACCTGCTTTCGAAGAGCTGTTTAATATCGACAACCTCTTAAGAGATAAAGGATTGCGCCATAATTTCGAATTAAGCATCTTCGCCCCTATGGAAACTCCGGGCAAGCGGCTGGGCGATAAAGCGTATAAACTGCTAAACCGGTTTTACGAAGACCTTAAAATTAACAAATATTTAGGCAAAAAAATAAAAAGATTCGAAAACGGCGCAGTCGTATTCGAAGACGATTCAAGGCTTGAAAGCGACCTTATTATTTTTGTTCCCGCCGGAAGCGCCCACGGGATATTTGCCGGTTCGGAACTGCCGCTCACGGAAGCCGGATTCATAAAAACCGACGATTATTTAAGAGTAGAGGGCTTAGAAAATATTTACGCGATAGGCGATTCGGCCAGCCTCGACGGGCCTCCTTTCAGGGGAAAACAGGGGCACGTCGCCGAGATGATGGCGGGTATCGCGGCTTACAATATAAACGAAAAAGAAGCCGGAACGAATAATTATAAAGGCTACAAAGAGCACGTGCATATCTTGTGCGTAATGGACAACGGCAAAGGCGCGGTCTATATCAAAAGGGATACGAATAAGGAAACGGTAATCGCGCTGCCGGTCGTCGGACACTGGCTTAAAAGATTCTGGGGATGGTATTATAAAAATTCAAAATTAAACAGGTTTCCGAGAATACCCGGATTTTAAATCAAAACCGGGCAAAAAATATCGTAAAAGCCCTCTATCCGTCAATATTTATGAAACTAAAAACTTACGATTTATTTCCCGCATTTTTTTCCTTTATTATCGACAACAAACTTAGAAGTTTGATAGAAAACATGGAAAAAAACGTCGATATTATGGGAGTTAAAAGCGGAATGAAAGTTCTTGAAGCGGGATGCGGAAGCGGCTTCGTTACTCCGGCATTATCGAAAGCCGTCGGAAAGGAAGGATTCGTAATCTCTGTAGATATTCAGAAAAAGATGATAGAAAAAGCTAAAAGAAAAAGAGGATATCTTCAAAACGTCGATTTCAGGGCGTCCAGCGTATCGGATTTAAATTCGGTAGAGGACGGCTCTATAGATTTAGCATTTTTATATTATTCGTTTCACGAGATTGGCAAAAAGGAAGAAGCCGTCGCCGAACTGCGCCGGGTATTGAAACCAGGCGGCTTATTATCCATTAAAGAGCCGAGATTTGAGGTCTTCGGCAAAGACAGGGAATCGTATAAAGAGTTTATAACCGCGCACGGTTTTAAGTATGCCGAAAGCTCCAGAAATTGCGATTTATTGGGATGCTATCTTAAATTCGTAAAGCGTTAAAATTTACCGAATACCCGCCTAATATCAGCCGCTGTCGGACGACTGTTTTAAAATTAAAGGTGTCAGATTTATTTCACTCCGGCGGGCATAAAAGCTTCACTTTCATAAGCGCCCGCCTACGTATCTTACTCCCGACTGCGTTTGACGCGGTCGGGAGTTTTTATTTAACAGGCAATGGGGGAGTGTTGCATATCTTGTGCGTCAGGCATCCGATTTATTTTTTCTGATTTATCGTCTATCGTCCTATAAAATGCAGCGTTACCAAAACACCGAGTACCGCAGTTAAAACGCCGAGTACCGACAATATTACGGTAAATCCGAAGGTTAGCCTTTTATCTAAAGCATCTATCTTGGTTTCAAATTTTTCGCTCTGCGCTTTAAATCCTGCATCCATTTTATCGTTTAGATTTTTAATTTCGTTTTCTTTAAGGCTGGTTATTTCAAAGTCTATTTTATCGTCGAGCCTCGAAATTTCGGAACCTAATCTATCGGATAAAGTCTCTATTTGCGTCTGGATGGAATTAATTTGCGTCTGGAGGGTATTAAACTTTTCGGTGAAAAGCTTCTCCTGACCGTCGAACCTGCTGTCAAAATATTTTTCGGGAGATATAGCCATGCTCATATTCATATAATCTTCGCTTTTTTTAATTTCTTCCATCGTTTATTTCTCCTTTTATTATAACACCGAAACTAAATTTTTCAATATTTATAAAATATATAATCATAAATATAATAACACGGCTATTGTTACAGGATTATGACAAATTAGTTACAAATATATTAAATTTATGTTACATTTAGGTTAAAAAAAAGGAATTTATGCAGTCAAACAGGGGGATTAAGGCAAATAAACAGGTTTTTAATTAAAAGACCGTTTAATGTTCGGCATAATATGCTTAATATTAAACGGTCTTTTAAGATTTTAAGCTAACTTTCAATATATTATCGATGTCTATACCAGCCGCGATGCCAGCCTCTGCCCGGAGGCGGTCCTGGAGGGCCTGGTGGTGGTCCAGGTTGTCCTGGAGGTGTGCCCGGCTGTCCTGGAGGTGGTCCAGGTTGTCCTGGTGGTGGGCCTGGAGGTCCCAGAGGCGGTCCCGGATGTCCTAAAGGCGGTCCTGGAGGGCCTGGGGGAGGCGGTCCCTGAAATAACGGAGGTAAAACCTGTATCATAGCCGGAGGGACCGGCGACCACGGTCCACCGTAAAAAGTCGAATAAAGCCAGTTTCCGCCTCTCCATAAATAGTAATATCCATTGTAATTATAAACATAACCCGGATATTCGGGTACATAATATGCATTCACTCCGTTGGAATAGGAAAATGCAAAATTAGGGGTTTGGGCGCTGATTGATGTCGGACCTCCGCCTTGCATAAGCGGCGAATTAAAAGGAGCGCATCCGTTTAAAGCAAACACCGAAACGGTAAGAAGAACTGCAACGGTTAAAATTAATATTTTCTTCATAATCGTAATTTTAGGTTATTAAGTTAATTTTATAAAAATTGAATTCTTCTTAATTATATAATTCGATTTTTAAAATGTCAAATTTAAACGGTCTCGTCTAAACTAAAATAATTTAAACATTCCTATGTCCAAAGGTTTATTTTTATCGTTTTTTACGTTAATTATTTCGTTTCCGTATGCAACGATTATTTGATTTATTTCAATTTCCGATATATGTTTGTCGTTATCGTCGATTTCGTCCGCCGTTATATAAAAGTTTTTTACGTTTTGAAATTCTTTGTTTAGCATTTCATATTCGTTTATAAAGCGGCAGTCGGATATAATTATATAATCGGCGCCGTTTTTAATCTTTTTTAACTTATGCTTTAACGCTTCGGTAAAAAAATCCGGTTCTATTTTTCTTATTATTTCCGTCCCGGTATATTGCAGAATTTTTCTGACGTCTTTATCCTGCATAAACCTGTTTAAGAATTCTAAATCTTTTTCGATTTCTTTATTTATATCTTTATAGACGTGATTATTTGCGCCGACATTGTTGAACTCATATTCTTTGCCTATATTTTTATGTACGTATAAATACAGGCTTTTTATTCGTTCTTTTAATACTGCCCCGCCGTTAACCGCTTTATCGAAATTAGTTTTCGATACGCCGAAAAACAGCATTACTATTTTTTTTAACTCCGTTCCGAAAGCATCCATATAAACCGAATATCCTTCGTTTAGCAGAAATTTTGCAATTTCGCCGGATGCATAGGTTTTGCCGGAACCTTTTTTTCCCATTATATTGACAATTATAGTGTTCGTTTCTTCTTTAAATTTAAACTTATCCATATTTATCCTTAGTTTTTATCGTTCTGCCGCAATATTAAAGTATTTGCGCCTGCCTAAAATTTTAAGTATAATAAATAACATAACAAATAACAATTATGAAATATTACGGCATAAGAAACAGGCAGACGGGAGAACTTGCGCGTCAATTTTACGGCAAAAATGCAAAGGGAAACATTTCTACTATATCTATTTACAACATAGACGACCCGCTGTCCGTACATATATTTTTGACGAAAAATAAAAACGCCGCTTTATCCATAATAAACGACGGATATTCCGAATATAACGGCGAAATTTATAAATTAGACGACAGATTAAAAGACTTAAAAGAAGATTTAGAAATTTACGAGTCCGAATTTAATCTGTAATTATTTGCTATAAAATTCTAATTTATTTTATAACCTGTTATAATCGTCTTCAATCCTGACTATATCGTCTTCCTTTAAATACTCCCCTACCTGCGCTTCTATAATTATTAACGGAATTAATCCCGGATTTTCCAGCCTGTGGACGAAACCCATAGGTATATAGGTCGATTCGTTTGCCCTCAAAAGAGTTTCTTTATCCCCAACCGTGACGAGAGCCGTACCGCTCGTTACTATCCAGTGTTCCGACCTGTGAAAGTGTTTCTGCAGCGAAAGTTTTGCGCCCGGTTTTACCGAAATCTTTTTAAGTTTATAAAGGGCGGATTCCAGAAGTACGGAATACGAACCCCACGGTCTGTGTACGGTAAGATGATGCGTATGAAGTTCGGAATTTCTTTTTTTAAGCTCGTCTACTATTTTTTTAACGTTTTGAGACGAGCCTTTTTTTGAAATCAGGACGGCGTCGTCGGTATTGATAATAATCATGTCTTCGACGTCTATAGCGGCTATCATCTTGCCGCCGGACATTATAAGATTGTTTTTGGAGTTAATGCCGACTATATCTTCTTTTGTATTAACGGCGTTGTTGTTTTCGTCTTTTTCCAGTTCGTTGTAAATAGAGTCGAAATTGCCGAGGTCGGACCAGTCGAAATCCGATTCTATCACCCTGACGGATTTAGTATTTTCTAAAAGAGCAAAGTCTATGGAGTTCTCTTCTATTTTAAGCATGTCGTCTTCTTTAATCCTTATCATAAAACCGTCTTTAGAAGCATTTTCGTAAGCAAATTCTGAATTTTCGTAAATAGCAGGACATACGGCTTTAAGTTCGTCTATAAGTATTTCCGGTTTAACCAAAAGCATTCCGCTGTTCCAATAAAAATTTCCTTTGGAGATATATTTTTCTGCGGTTTCTTCGTCAGGTTTTTCTTTGAAAGAAACTACCGGATATACGGGGTTTAATATTGTATGGGTGCCGCTTATAATACCGGAATTATGCTCGGTATATATATTATGCGCAGCATTAGATTGATTATGAAATTTATCCGAAGAACCTGCAAAATTGCTTTTTGTATCAGGCTTTGTCTGCTCCTGCCCCTGCCCCGCCGTCAGTGCATCTATATAGCCGTAGCCTGTTTCCGGATAGGACGGCTTGATGCCGAACATGATAATCCCGCCTTTAATAGCTTCGGAAACGCCTCTTTCTATTACCTTTTTATATTTTTTTTCGTCTTTTACGAGATGGTCGGATGGAGTGATTAAAACAGTTTCCGAACCGCTTTTAACGGCGTCGATGCATGAAAGGGCAACTGCGGCGGCTGTATTTCTGGGAACGGGTTCCAAAATAAACCTGCAATTTTTAACCCCTATTTCGTCTAACTGGTCAAGAGCTATAAAGTATTGGTCTTTATTCGTGACTATTATAAAATCGGAACATAAGTCTTGGTTTCTTAAAACCGTTAACTGAAAAAGAGACTTGCCGTTAATAAATTTATAGAATTGCTTAGGGAAATAAGTCCTTGAAATCGGCCAAAGCCTCGTTCCGCTGCCGCCGCATAAGATAACGTTAGTCAAAATAAAACTGCCTCCGGCTATACCGTTTAAATATTATTTAACTGTTTATTGATTTTTATATAATATTAATACCTTAACTCAACGTCAGAAATTTATCTTCCTATAGAATAATAATCGAACCCGCTTTCCGTCATTTTTTTCTTGTCGTAAATATTCCTTCCGTCGAATACCGCAGGGGTTATCATTGCCGCTTTAATTTTATCGAAATCCGGCGCCCTGAAATCGTTCCATTCGGTGGCGACTATAAGTCCGTCTGCGCCTTTAACCGCATCGTACATATCGTCCGCATATTCTATTTCCGAAAAAATCTTCATGGTATTTTCCATGGCTATAGGGTCGTAGGCTTTTATTTTAGCGCCGTAGGAAAGAAGTTTCGATATTATGACTAATGAAGGAGCCTCCCTGATGTCGTCGGTTTTAGGTTTAAAAGAAAGTCCCCAGAGGGCAAAAGTTTTTCCGGCAATATCCCCTTTAAAATGCTTAAGGATAAAATCTACTATAATTTCTTTTTGGTAGGCGTTTACTTCGTCGGCGGCTTTTAAAAGTTTAAAATCGTAATTATGCTGTTTAGCCGTCTGATAAAGAGCTTTTACGTCTTTAGGAAAACAGCTTCCGCCGTAGCCTATTCCGGGAAATAAAAAGGATTTGCCTATTCTTTTATCGGAACCTATTCCAATTCTTACGCTGTCCACGTTTGCTCCGGTCTTATCGCATAAGTTTGCTATTTCGTTCATAAAGGTAATTCTTACCGCGAGCATGGCGTTTGCGGCGTATTTTGTAAGTTCGGAAGAATTTGTATCCATAAAATATATCGGCGCTCCCGTCCTTACGAACGGTTCGTATATTTCGTCTATTAGTTCTTTAGCCGCCTGTGCTTCTTTCTTATTGTCCTTTTTAAAATTAATGCCTACTACTATTCTGTCGGGTCTTTGAAAATCTTCTATCGCCGCTCCTTCTTTTAAAAATTCCGGATTGGATACTACGCAGAAGTTTTTGGTTTTTTTAGATATTATGCTTTCTACTTTTCTGCATGTTCCGACGGGTACGGTGCTTTTTACGACTACCGCCTTAAAACAGTCTATAGTATCGGCGATGTTTTCGGCTACCCTGAATACGTTGGACAAATCCGCTTCTCCGTTATCCTGGGGAGGAGTACCTACTGCTATAAACACGGCGTCGGTTTTTTTTACCGCTTCTTTCAAATCTTTCGTAAAATAAAGCCTTCCAAGTTTGACGTTTTTATCGGTAAGCTCTTTAAGGCCTGGTTCGTATATTGGAATAATACCGGATTTTAAAGATTTAATCTTGCTTTCGTCGTTATCGACGCAGTAAACGGTATTGCCGGAGTCGGCAAGACAGACGCCGGTAACGAGACCTACGTAGCCCGTGCCTACTATGGATATTTTCATACGGTAAAATCCCCCTGATTCTCTAATTATATATACGTCATTTATATTAACATAACATAAAACAAATTAAAAATAAAATAAATACGATAAAATATATGATAATATCAATAATATCTTCAGTAAACGTAAAAACCGGAAAGCCTGTAAATAAAAGTGCCGACGATATTAAGTCTTTTTATCGTCCATTGGCGGGGAAAAGGATTGTATCTTGCCGCATTATATATGGCCTGAACCGCCGCCTTGTCTAATATTTTTTTTCCGGAAGATCTTAAAATAGTTGCGCCGTGCAGCGAACCGTTGCTATTTATGGAAAATTCTATAACAAGAACTCCCGACAGACCCTCCCTTCTTGCCCTGTAAGGATATTCCCAAACATTTTCTATTTTGTTTTTTACGCCAAGCAAATAAGAGGCATATTTTATAGTAGTAGTATTAAGATTTACCGTAGCCGTTTTTATTCCGTGCGACGGGTTTTTTATTCCCTGCCCCGCCGCTTTAGGCGCGGTTTGGTTAAAAAACTTCCCCATGGGAAAAAGATTGCTGAGTCTGCGTCTGTGCCTTGGACGAACTGAATTGTTGTCGGAAATTATATGCGAATTGCTGATAACTCTGCGGTATCTCGGCGCATTTACCCGCCTATTGTAATTATTTGCATAATTTCTGTTAAAAAAAGCGGGAGGCGTATACGGCGCAGGCGCAGAAGACGAATTTGCGTAAGATGCTGGCGCGTTAAGCCTGGTGTTTTTCTTGGCATAGTGAGGCTTAATGCTTGCATATTTAGGATTTTTTATTTTAAGTTTTTCAAAATTTTTAATAAATTTATACGGCTCTACCAGAATAGGCTTTGTATATTTGCTGATTTTTTTATGTTTATTAGGATGCTTATGATATTCCAATAAAAATAAAATAAGCGCCGTATGGACTATGACCGATATTATAACGGCATATGCCATTGCTTTATTGTTATTATTCGACATATATATTAAGTTATGTTTTTAAAATTTATATTTGTTTATATTTGTTTATTTTAGCATTATTTTAACGTAATTTAAATTGATTTTAAATCAATTTAGATTTAAAATATATGCATTAATTAAACTTAATTTTTATAAACATAGGAGGTGTTTATGAAAAAAATTTACGAAGGCAAGGCTAAAATCCTTTACGTTTACGACAGCGACGAAACAAAATTAGTAACGTATTTTAAAGACGACGCAACCGCTTTTAACGGGCAAAAAAAAGGAACCATTATGCAGAAAGGCGAATTTAACAACGCCATTTCGTCTTCTCTTTTTAAACTGCTTAAAAGCAAAGGCATCGAAAGCCATTTTATCGAAAAATTATCCGAAAGGGAAATGCTGGTTCATCATTTAAAAATGCTTCCGGTCGAATTTATTGTCAGAAACTATACCGCCGGCAGTCTTGCAAAAAAAATGGGGGTGGAAGAAGGCGTCAAACTTATTTCGCCGGTAGTAGAAATGTGTTTTAAAAGCGACGAGCTCGGCGACCCTTTTATAAACGATACCTACATTAAAGCATTCGACCTTGGAAAACCCGAAGAAGTTGAAGAAGCAAAAAAAATTGCCCTTGCGGTCAACGAAATTTTAAAAGATTTTTTTGATAAAAACGGACTCATGCTGGTAGATTACAAACTTGAATTCGGCGTTTTAAACGGTAAAGTTCTGCTTGCGGACGAAATAACTCCCGATACCATGCGGCTATGGGACAAAGTAACGCTAGAAAAGGTCGATAAAGACAGATTTAGGAGAGACCTCGGCGGCGTAGAAGAAGCTTATAAAAGAGTTTACGATATTACGTCTTCTATATAAAAATAAAATTTAAATAAGGGGGGTACCCGCGGCAGACAATTAACTTGCCGGCCGCGGGCGATGGTAAAATTAATTATTTATTTCAATGCTTCGTAAACTTTTCCTACGGCATTTGGTCCCGGTTTAATAGTTTTTGCGCCTTTATGCCATTTTGCCGGACATACTTCGTCGGAATGGGTAGCAACATATATGTTGGCTTCTAATTTTCTGACGAGTTCGTCTGCATTTCTTCCAACGTTATAGAAATTAACTTCCGATGCAACGAGAACTCCTTCGGGATTTATAATAAAGGTGCCTCTTAACGCAAGTCCCGACGCTTCGTCGTAAACGTCGAACAGCCTCGAAACTTTTCCGGTCGGATCGGCTCCCATAGAAAACTTTACGTTTTCTAAAAGTTTTTCGTCTCTCTGCCAAGCCATATGGACAAATTGAGTGTCCGTGCTGACGGAAACTATGCGTCCGCCCATTTTTTCTATTTCTTCCTGTTTTTCCGCATAATCCGCAAGTTCGGTAGGACACACAAAGGTAAAATCGGCAGGATAAAATACTAAAATAGTCCATTTTTTATCTTTTTTAGCTTCTTCTAAACTAAATTTTCCGAATCCTCCGGTTTTAGGCTCGTAAGTGTTAATTTCCCCAAAAGAAGGAACCTGTTTTCCGAGAGCTGCAATTTCAAATTCTTCATAACTTTCACACATAAAAATACCTCCTTATTTTTTATTAATGATTAATGGTTTTAAATTTAGTAATAATTATTAATTAATATATATTATTTTTAAAAAAGTGTCAAGAAGTAAAAAAAGAAAAGTAAAAAAGAATTTTGGGAGGAGTTATAAAAATAGACCTAACAATGCATTATTCTAATCTACTTTTATTACGTAGGGCTTTACTTTAAATTTCTGCGCAATTACGCCTTCTACCGACTTTGCGCCTTGTTCCGTCGCGAACTTTCCTACTCTGACCTGCTGGTAAACGGCTTTTCCTGATTTCCCGCTGACGGAAATAGGAACTATATAGGCAAAAAAACCCATGGCATTTAATTTATCCGCCATAGCTTTAGCCTGCGAATATTTTGAAAGAGCCGCTACCTGTATCGTATAATAAACTTTAGAATTAAAGGGGTTGGGTGCGTGCGCCGAGGTTGGAACTTTTACGTATTTATACTTGTAAACATATACCGGCTTTTTTACGTACACTATCTTAGTTTTTACGACCGGCTTTACAGGAGCGGTTTTCTCATGCGCAATTTTCTCAGCCGGTTTTTTTATTTTTTTTCCTGTTTTTCCTTTTTTTAATGAGGAAAGTTTGGAAATAGGTGCAAACTTTATATTTTTGACGGATCCTGCCGCAACGCCGCCGCTTTGCGTTTTACCGCTTCCCGGAAAAAAAGCTCCGCTTCCCTTTTTTAAAGCCGATTCTTTTATTATTCCCTCTTTAGGGCTTTTAGAAGAAAACTTTTTCCCTATATAAAGCCCGAAAACGAAAACGATAAATATAACGGTTAAAAAAACTATTACCGCGGTAATTTTATCTTTTTTCAAATTAATTCAACCTGTCGTTTTTAAAATTATTAATAAAATTCATAAATTCTTCTATGCCGGAAATGGTAAATGATACATCCCTCGAAAAATCCGGACAGTTAAAAATTTCGATACCCGATATGCCGTATTTCTTTTTGCAGACGCTTCTCCAGCTGCATACCGCGCATAACACCACATTTTCGTCCATAATATATATCCTCTTTTTTTAAACATAAAAAAAATTTAATGCTTTTATTATATCATATCATATATTATTAAAAAAAATCCAAATAAAAAAATATATTATAAAAATATATATTATATATCTGCATAAATTTATAAAAACTTAACCGTAAATATGATAAAATAATATCGACGGATGAATAAAAATTAATAAATTAATAAAATCAGATATATACGGAGATAAATTTGACAACGGAACTTGTCGTAAGTAAAGACGATTTTGAAACGAGAATAGCTTTAATGGAAGACGGAATACTTACGGAAATATTTATAGAACGCGACGAATCGACTCCCAAGCACGGAAATATTTATAAAGGAAAGGTCACTCAGGTGCTTCCGGGAATTCAGGCATCTTTTATAGATATAGGGTGGGAAAAATCAGCGTTTCTTTATGCCGGAGATTTTTACGAAATAGAAACCGCCGATTACGATTTTTTTGAATCCGAAAGCGGCTTAAGCGAAGAAGCCGATAGCGGCGTTACGGAAATGGAAAAAAAGAACCGTAAAGCTAAAAAAGGCAAAAAAAATCACCTTACCATAGACCAGCTGATTAAAAAAAATCAGGAGATACTTGTTCAGATAGCAAAAGAACCCGTAAAAACTAAAGGTGCAAGAGTAACGAGCCATATCTCCCTGCCCGGAAGGTTTCTGGTATATATGCCGACGTCTTCGTCTATCGGAATTTCAAGAAAAATAAAAAGCGACGAAGAGAAAAAAAGGCTGAAAAGCTTAGTTAAAAAATACAGAAAAGAGGGAACGGGCTTTATTATAAGAACCGCCGCCGAAAACGCTTCCGAAATAGACATAGAAAGAGATATTAAGTTTCTTACGAATCTGTGGAGCGATATATATAAAAAACAGACCGAAGCAAAAGCGCCTAAACTTATATTTAAAGATATAAGCCTTTCTTTAAGGGTACTGAGAGATTTCCTGAATAAAAAATTCGATAAAATAATTATAGACGATAAAGACGAATACCAAAATATTATCGATTTTCTTTCCATTCAATCGCCTGAATATTTAGATATACTCCAGCTTTATAAAAATAAAAGCGGCGTATCGCTCTTCGATTCATACGGCATAGAAAAGGAAATAGCTAAATCTTTAAATAAAAAAGTATGGCTTAAATCAGGCGGTTATATAATAATAGACCATGCGGAAGCCCTTACGGCTATCGACGTAAATACAGGAAAATTCGTAGGCAAAAGAAATTTCGACGATACTATTTTAAAAACCAACTTGGAATCCGCAAAGGAAATTGCGTTCCAGCTGAGGCTGAGAAATATCGGCGGAATTATAGTTATAGATTTTATAGATATGAATAAAGAGTCGGATAAAGAAAAAGTTTACAGAACGCTTGAAGAATGCCTTAAGAAAGACAGGGTTAAAACTACCATAAATAAAATAACCGAACTCGGTCTCGTAGAAATGACGAGAAAAAGAACGGGCAACAGCCTCGTCTCTACGTTTCTGGAACACTGCCCTATGTGCGAAGGTTCTGGTATGATAAAATCCGCTCAAACGATATGTTTTGAAGTATTGAGAGCGGTTTCGGCGTTTGCCAAAAAAACTAAGGCAAGAAAAATAACCGTAACGGTTAACCCAAGCGTTATGGGCAAGCTGTACGAAAATGAAAAAATGCTTAACGCCCTTGAATCTAAAATAAAGAAAAAGATAAATATAAAAATGCAGGACGGGTTTTATCCCGAATATTTTGAAATTTTATAGAGTCAGGTTATTTTTTATGTTTTTTGCCTATAAATTTAAATACAATTTCGCCTGGTCTAATCATATTTAGTTTTTCGCGGGCTATATAGGCGATATACTGCTTGTTATATGTGAGTTCGCGTATCCGGTTTTCTATTTTTTCGTTTTTTTTCTTAATTTCGGCAATATTTTTCCGTACGGCAAGCTGTTCCGACCTGAGCCTGTAAACCCTTATAACGCCCTTTACGCTAAAAATTATTATTAAAATAAATACCGTCGAGAATATAATAAACGGGGCGTATTTAATATTATGCTTTTTTTCCTTGTTTGATTTCATATCTAAAATATTTTTTAACCCTTAAAGGAGCGCAGAACTCGCCGCACATACTGCAGCCGGCAATTTCGTCCTTATTATTTTTAGATTCAAAAATACTCCTTGAATATTCTGGGTCTATAGAATGCCTGAACTGCCCTTCCCAATCTATATCTCTTCTGGCCTTGGAAATATTCAAGTCGTCGTCCGTCTTTTTTAATTTTATCATATCTCCTATATGAGCCGCAATCTTTGCAGATTTTACGCCTATAGCCACGTCCTCTTCGGAAGGCAGTCCCAGATGTTCTGCCGGAGTAACGTAACAAAGAAAATCGGCTCCGAAAGAAGACGAAAGAGCTCCGCCTATCGCCGAAGATATATGGTCGTAACCGGCGGCTACATCCGTTACTAAAGGACCGAGGACATAAAAAGGAGCGTCTCCCGACATTTTCTTCTGAATTTTAACGTTTGCCTCTATTTCATCAATGGGAATATGACCCGGACCTTCGACTATAACCTGAACTCCGTAATCTCTTGCAATATCGCAAAGTTCGCAGTTTATAAGAAGTTCCTGCATGTAAGCCCTGTCGAAAGAATCCGCCGTCGCTCCCGCCCGCAAACCGTTGCCGAGGCTGAGAACGGTGTCGTATTTTTTTAAAATTTTAAGTACGTCTTCAAATCTTTCGTATAAAGGGTTTTCTTTGTTGTTTTCTATCATCCATGCAATCATGTAGGCTCCGCCTTTTGAAACGAGACCGGCATATCTGTAAGACTGCTTTTTTAATCTTTCTAAAGACATCATGTTTAAACCGGAGTGAATAGCCATAAACGAAATTCCGTCGGCGCACTGCTTTTCTATCACGTCGAAAACTAATTCTTCGGGCATTTTTATCGGATTTTTATAAACGTCTATCGCCTCCCTGAAAGCCTGATAAAGCGGAACGGTGCCTACGGGAAGGGAAGTATTCGCCAGTACTTCCCTTCTTATTAAGTCTAAATCGCCGCCTACGCTAAGCTCCATTAAAGTATCGGCTCCCGATTTTTCGGCTATGAAGGCTTTCGCAACCTCTTCTTCTATATTTATATGGTTGGTAGAAGTTCCTATGCTTGCGTTTATTTTAGTCGTCAAGCCTTTTCCTATTCCGACGAATTTATTCTTATCTTTGTTATGTAAAATAACCGCTTTGCCGTTAATAATATTTTTTTTAAGATTTTCCGGTTCTATATTTTCCTTAGAGGCGACATACGCCGTTCCTTCGGAGTAAACATTCGTACCGCCGTTTTTTAACGCATATTCTTTTTCGGTCATTTTTTTTATTTTCCTTTTTATTTTTGTATTTTTGTTATTATAAATTTTTAGCCGATTTTACTATATTTTCCGCAGCAAGCCTGTTTGAATAAAAAGACAGATGCACGTAACTGCCTATAGTATTTAAAACATTGTATCCTTCCCGTTTCCATATGCCCGGAGCGCTTAAACTTTCGTATTCCGTAACGGTTTTTACCGCAGTTTCGGAAGACGTCGTCTTTAACCCAGCCGAATCCGCCGACATATGAACAGCAGACGCTCCGGTTGAAGCAGGCGCAGGCGGCAGAAGTTTTGAATAATGAAATTCATGCCCGTTAATAGTTAAACCCGCTTCTCCAAGAAACGTATTTTCCGTCAGCCTGACAGTCCTGTAACCCAGCAACAATCCCCCTTTGTCCATAGATGCTTCAAAAGGGAAAATTCCGCATGCGCCGTAACTTTCTCCTTTATAGGAAATTTTTTCGCACAGATACATAAGTCCGCCGCACTCGCCATATATTATACCATTATTTTTATGGAATTCATAAATTTCTTTTTTTATGGAATGATTGTTTTCCAAAGCGCCTGCATAAATTTCGGGATATCCGCCGCCTATGTAAACCGCTTTTATACCCGAAGGCAGAAACCTGTCCTTTAACGGGCTGAAAAAAACGATTTCCGCTCCGAAACTTTTTAGTATTTCAAAATTAAAATTATAATAAAAAAAGAAAGCCTCGTCGAAAGCTACGGCTATTTTTATTTTTGAAACGCTTTTGCCTGTTTTATAATTGCTGTTATTACAGCCCTCGTTAATTTTGTTACCTTTGCTATCTGTGAAACACCGACTATTATCGTTATAGGATTTATTATTGCCGCCGCAGTTTTTGTCTGTCTGTTTTTTAATTAATCCGATAAAATCTTTAGAATTTTTTTCCAGTATATTTACCATAAATTTAAAATCTATGTTTTTAAATACCGCATCTTTTATCTTAACGACCGTTTTTTCAAACCCGCTTATTTCTTTTCTGTCTTCGCCGCAAAATTCTACGGCGTCTTCATACCCGCCTTCCGTTTTATATCCGCTCTCCGGAACTACAAGTCCGAGATGGCGTTCTTTAATCGAAAAAATATTTTCGTCGTTTTTAATATAGCCGAAAACTTCTACTCCGCCAACATTTTCTTTAATTTCTTTGCGTATTATTTCATAGTGCCTTTCGGAAGATATATTATTTAAGATAACGCCACAAACGTTTATGCCTTTTTTATAATTTTTCAATCCGTAAATTAAAGATGCCATAGTAGAAGAAATTTTTTTGCAGTCCATGACTAATACGACGGGAAATTTAAATTTTTTTGCTACCTTAAAAGAATTTCCGTCATAAAGTCCCATTGCGCTTTCGGCTATAAAAGCTTTTTTGCTTTCTCCGCCGTAGAAATTTAGGCCGTTAAAATTTACTCCTGCGTTAACGGTCGAACCGAATTCGGGGGGCGTTTCTTTAAAAAACCATTCCGTTAAAAATCTGTCTGGAATTAAAAAGGGGTCTAAATTTTTAACCTGAATTTCGGAATTTAAAGCTTTAGAAAGTATAATGGGGTCTATAAAATCCGGACCGGCTTTATAAATGCTTAATGAATATCCTTCGTCCTTTAATTTTCTGGAGAAAGCAAGAGTAACCGTTGACTTTCCTGAAGACGACCTGTCTGAAGCAAAATAAACCGCAAACATAAAAACCCTTTTTATTTTAATTAATTAAATTTTAAATTTATTCTTATCGATATTGAAACGAAAAAGGTGTCAGGTTAATTTTAAAGTAAGTTCTGCGTAAAAGGGAGAAAAAGGTGTCAGATTTTATTTTACGCATATGACAAGCAACAATTAATTAAATTAAGGTGTTGCGTAAAATTAATCTGACACCTTTTTCGTTTTGTTTTTTCAATAAATAAATCTGACACCTTTTTTTTGATAAATAAATCTGACACCTTTTTTTCACCTTTTTTTAAACATATCAATACAGAATTTTATGAAATTCCAGCAAAGCCGCAACAAATACAAGTTCAGATAATTTAACGGTAAAACCTATCATATCTCCGTTTACCCCGCCGAATTTTTTTTTGAAATACAGCGACGTCAGAAGAACGGCGAGAATAGTTATTAAAATAGAAAAAAAACCTGGAAGCCCCGCCGTAAGGCATATAATTAAAAACGCAATAATTGAGGCGGATAAAAACGTTTTCGTATCGGTTCCTTCGGTAAAAACCGTTCCGATTCCTTTAAAATTTTCCGGAGTTTCCGAAAAATAAGACGTAACTACTATGGTGTATCTTCCCGCCGCGGGGAAAAGCAGTAAAACTAAATATATAAAATTAAATTTAAAATTAAAAACGCTAAAAATTCCGTAAAAATGTTTAAAAGTTAAAAAAGAAGACAGGGATGCATACAGGCTGTATGTTTGATTTGCCGATATAATGAGCGACCACATAATTAAAACGTAAAAAATAACGGCAATATTTCCAGCGGCGCCGGTATTGACGTCCTTCATAGCTTTATAAAATCTATTTTTATCTCCGCTTTTCAGATATGCTAAAAAACCGTCCGAAGTATCCGACAGTCCGTCGAAATGAAGACCGCCGGTAACGGCATAAAGACAAAATATCGAAATTAAAACCGAGGTATATAAGGGCAAAAATTTATTAAATACGTAAAAAACGAAGGCTGTTATAATACCGATAAAAAGACCTGCGGCGGGAAAAAATTTAATAGATTTTATTAAAAGTTCCGTCCGAGAAACAGCATCGTATTTTTTGTTTTTGAATTTAAATACGGTCAAAAAGTTTACGGACTCTAAAAATTCGCTCAATATAGCCATTTGCTCTTTATAGAAACGACAGACGATGAATTAATAATAGTGTGTATTATTTATTATCTATTATTTATTATTTATTCTAAACGGATAACGACGAGGCGGCGCAGAATTAACTAAACATTTAGTTTTGAAGCTATAACGCCCGCTTCGTCGAACGTAAGCATATTATTATACATATCGAGCGCCGTTTCGATTATCTTCATAGCAATAACTGCTCCGGTTCCTTCGCCGAGCCTCATAGAAAGGTTTAATATAGGGGTTTTGCCGGTAAGAGAAACGGCCGTTTTATGCCCTTTTTCTTCCGAAAGATGACCCATAAACATATAATCGGCAACCGCCTGATTTATATTTAAAGCAATCAAAGCCCCTGCCGTAGAAATAAAACCGTCCACTACTACGGGCGTCCTATTTAAAGCGCACCCTATTATAAATCCGGCTATGGCGCCTATTTCCAGTCCGCCGACGCCGGCAAGGACGTCCACGGCATCGCTATTTACGCCGCCTCTTATATTAGATTCTATGGCTTTTTTAATAATTGCCGCTTTTTTCTTAATTACGGCGGCGCTCACACCAGTTCCTTTTCCGCAGACGAGTTCCGGAGATTTTTTTGAATAAAAGCAGGTAACCGCGGAAGCCGGCGTCGTATTACCTATTCCCATATCGCCGGTTGCGCATATTTTGGCATCTTTTTCCTTGATTACTATATCGGCGGTTTCTATTCCTTTTAAAATCGATTCTACTGCTTCGTTTTCCGTCATTGCCGGACCTTTGTTAATATTAAAGGCGCCGTTTTTTACTTTTCCGTTTATGAAATTATCTCCCTGAAACGGCGCATCGCTTTTTATTCCTACGTCGGTTACTAAAACATCGGCGCCGACCGAAGCGGCTATGGCGTTAATTGCGGCTCCGCCGCTAAGAAAATTCCTGACCATTTGAGTCGTAACGTCCTGCTTAAACAAACTGACGCCCTCTTCGACGACTCCGTGGTCTCCGGCAAAAACGCAGACGCATTTATTAAGATTTAAACATTTATCTTCTTTATTATAATAAGCCAAAAAAGGCCTTTCTTCTTCCGTTATAGCTACTACGTCTTTTGCAAAGTCCTCTAATCTGCCGAGGCTGCCCTTAGGTTTAATCAGCTTATTCAGCCTGTTTTCGGCAATTTTATAAAACTTTTTTTTATTAACCGGTTTAATTTTCTTTGCAATAGAAAATAAACGTTCTTTATTATTCATATAAGATTAATTATAAATTAGATTTTACTTCAAAGCAAGCGGATTTCCGGCAATAACGCAGTAAGCTTTATCGGAAACGGCGGAAAGTTTCTGCTCCATTAAACCGTTTAGTTCTACGAATTTTCTGACGTATGCATCTACGGAAACTAAATTAAAGCCGAGAGAATCGGAAACGGTTATTACGGAACATCTTACGGCGGAAAGATATTCGGAAAACTTCAAGACCGCTTCCTCGGCAAAATCAAAATATTTTATGTCGGAAAAAACGGACGAAAGCCATAAAGTCATTGAATCTATTAATATTACGGACATTTCCTCAATCCGTTCGTCGGGGAAAGAATTGCGGACTGCGTCTATCTCGGCGGTTAAATCGTCGAAATTTTCATGCACGATAAAAGTTTTATTCCGTTTTTCCTTATGCTTTTTAATTTTTAAAAGCATTTCATCGTCTTTTGCGTTTATTTTAATTTTTGTATTTGCGGTAGCTATAAAATGAAGCAGGGGAAAATTGCCGGCATCCGTTTCCGCCCCGCCCCGCATGACCGTCAATATGCCGTCCGACATTCCCGCATCTGCATTCATATTGGACTTATAAAGCGCAAGCGCCGTATTTTCGGCAAACTGCGACTTGCCGGAAGAAATTCCGCCGGTTATAAAAATTTTAGCCATATTTTTTAAACAAGCATTGTTTTAAATTTTTCAACCTCTAAAGGTTTTGAAAGCAAAAACCCCTGAATGCAATCGCAACCTAATTCTTTCAAGAGGTTAAACTGTTCGTCGGTCTCGACGCCTTCCGCTATAGATTTCATATTTAATTTCTTGGAAAGATAGATTATGGTTTCGACTATATATCTGGAATGTTTGTCCGCAAGCATTTTCCTTACGAAAGATATATCTATTTTAAGTATATCGAACGGAAGGTCTGCAAGATAGGAAAGGGAAGAATAACCTGTTCCGAAATCGTCTATGGAAAGTCCGAATCCTTTTTCTTTTAAACTTCCCAAAAGTTTTGAAGAGTAGTCTAAGTTATTTATAAACGTTCTTTCTACGATTTCCAAATTAAACAAATTAGGGTTTACGCCGTTTTTATTAAGCGCCGCATGCATATTGTCTTTTAAATTAGGGTCGGCAAAACTTGTAGGAGATATATTAACGGAAATAGGTACTACTTTAAGGCCTTCGTCCGACCACTTTTTAATGTTAAGCGATACGTCTTCTAAAATCCAATTTTCAACTTTAGTAATTATCCCGCTCTGTTCCATGAACGGTATAAACTCCATCAGCGGAACTAACATTCCGTCTTTACGCCACCGAAGAAGGGCTTCGGCTCCTTTTATCGAACCGGTTTTCACGTCAAAATAAGGCTGATAGTGCAGTACGAATTGATTTTTTTCAAAAGCTTCGCTTAGACCGTTTTTTAATTCTACTTTTTTTCGAGCAGATTCCTCAAATTCTTTTTTAAAAAAACTTACGGCATTTTCTCCCTTTGATTTTGCGTTAAGCAGCGCCGATTCGGCTTGGTCGAACATAGCCTGCGCAGTGCCGGCGTCTTTAGAATAAACGGATATTCCTGCGTTAAAAGATATATTTATCTTTTTTTCGCCGTCTTGCAAATAATAAAACGGTTCGTTTAGAACCGACAAAACTCTGTTTATTATATGAAGGGCATCTTCGTCAAATTTTAAGCGTTTTAAAAACACGGCAAATTTATCTGCGTCCCATCTTGCCAAAATATCGAAATTTTTTATAATTTTTTTTATCCTCTCGCCTGCTTCCTTTAATATATGACTACCTGCATCAAAACCATAAGTATGGTTTATTAAAGAAAAATTAACGGGGTTTAATATAACTAATGCACAATGGGAAGAATTGCTAATACTCATATAAGATGCATCTTTTATAAATTCGTCTATTTTTTCTTTCAGCAGTTTTTTATTTGGAAAACCGGTAAGCGGATCGAAGTTTATCAAACGTTCTATAGTTTCTTCGGCTTTTATTTCGTCTGTAATATCTTTGCCTGTAGTTATATAATATTCTATAGCGTCGACTGCGCCGCCGGTAACGCCGTTAGAAAAATTACCGGCAGCAAAAAAAGGAGTAATCGTCGTATAACAGTATATATCGCGGCCGGTTTTCGTTTTATAAGCAAATATATCCGTTAAAATTTCGCCTGAAATAATAGCGGCAAGAAATCTTTTTGCCATCGATTCTTTGCCTGAGCCGCCTTCAAATATTTTGGAATAATGTTCGCTTATGAGTTCGTCTGCGGTATAGCCGAATATTTTATATGCGCTTTCATTAACAAACAGTATTTTGAAATATTTGTCTAAAATAATAGCAAAATCCGAACCGGAATTTAATGCGGTGCGAATCATAAAATGCCATTTTTCGTCTTCTATTTTATCGAGGGCATAATTTATATCCAACATCATTTCTTTTAACAAATTATAAGTTTCTCTTTTAAAAAATTCTCTTTCGTTTGCATATAAAGAAAGAACGCCTATCGTTTTTCCTTTTTTTACGACGGGGACGGCTGCGCTAGAAAGATAACCCCTCCTTGCAAGTTCTTCTTTCCAAGGTTCGACGTAAGGATTTTTTAAAGTATCGTTGTTAATAATTATCTTTGATTTTGTAAAAGACGTAATAAGCGGCCCTTTTTTAGCTTCGTCGGTACTTAGATGCCCCTCCAGAAATTTTAAATAATCGCTTTTTTCGTTATAAAAGGAGGATATTATATTAAGATCAGAGTCAAACAGAACTATAAAAGAATCTACGAATAATCCCCTGTTGATTATTCTTTTACATATGTCGGAAAATAAAATACTTTCGTCTTTTGCCCTTACTATAATCTGGTTAACTTCGGACAGCGTAGCATACATAGTTTCAAGCGACTTAAAAGAACGAAACAAGCCGTCGTACATTTTTTGCGAGGTATTAAGGTTGTCAACGTTAAAATTTTCCGTTTTTTCCATAAATTACGTTAATTAAAATTAACAATAGAACGCAATAAAATATTTAATGAAAATAATGTTTATTATTTTTTTTATTATTTCTTATTATATCATTAAACTAATTTTAATCAACATAGATATAACGTTCCATTTAGGAAGACGCCGACGTTTGCTTTTTTATTATCAAAACCGTTTATTAAAGCGGAAGAAATTATTCGGAAAAATCTAAAGGCTTTATTGCTTTATTTTTGCGTGGTGGGCGCGGCAGGTCTCGAACCTGCGGCTTTTACCGTGTGAAGGTAACACTCTACCCCTGAGTTACGCGCCCTGTTTATTATACAATATTTTACTTTTTATTCTGTCTCATAACTTCTTCGTAAAGAGGAGACATTTTCCTTAATTTTTCAACTACGG
>SHMQ01000018.1 GCA_008534395.1 Candidatus Acidulodesulfobacterium acidiphilum | reverse complement strand
TACCGTGTGAAGGTAACACTCTACCCCTGAGTTACGCGCCCTGTTTATTATACAATATTTTACTTTTTATTCTGTCTCATAACTTCTTCGTAAAGAGGAGACATTTTCCTTAATTTTTCAACTACGGAGGGAAGTTCTTTTACGAAATATTGCGCATCTTCTATGGTATTGTCCTCGCCGAGGGATATTAAAAGAGAGCCTTGAGCAAGAGCGGCGTCGACTCCGATTGCGCTTAATACGTGCGAAGATTTTAATATTTTAGACGTGCATGCAGAACCGCTAGCGACCATAATCCCATTATTGTTGAGCCACATAAGCATCGACTCGCCCTCTATGTATTTTACGACAAAATTGAGATTGTTTGGAAGTCTTTTTTCCGGATGACCGTTTAAATAAACTTCGTCAAGGCTGTTAAGCACGCCTTCTTTGATGGTTTTTTGAATCGGCAGAAGATAAGACGTCCTGTCCTTCAGCTCTTTTTTGGCAAGTTCGCATGCGACTCCCGCTCCGGCAATGGCCGGCACGTTTTCTGTACCCGCCCTGCGGCCGAATTCCTGAATTCCCCCGTCTATAAGAGGCATTATGCGTATTCCTTTTTTAAGATAAAAAAGACCGACGCCTTTGGGTCCGTAAAATCTGTGCGGTGCGGCAGAAAGCATATCTACGCCGAGTTCCTTAACGTCGGTTTCGGTAAAACCGCATGAAGTATTTGCGTCTGTATGCATATACGCAGCGGAGTTCTCATGGACTATTTTTGAAATTTCCTTGATATCCTGAATAGTTCCTATCTCGTTAGATGCCTGTCCGATACTTACTAATATCGTATCTTTTCTTAAAGCGTTTTTAACTTCCTGCGGATCGACCGAACCGTATTTGTCGACGGGAACTTCGGTGAACTCGAAACCCAGTTTTGCTAAAGATTTAACGGAATTTAAAACGCTGAAATGTTCTATTTTAGAAACGACTATATGTTTGCCTTTATCCATTTTCGCGAAAGCCGTTCCTTTTATTGCAAGGTTGTTCGATTCGGAACCGCTCCCCGTAAATATGACTTCATTGCTTGAAGCATTTAAAAGTTCGGCGGCCTGCAGTCTGGCTTTAGATAATGCTTCCCTCGGTTCGTCGCCTAAGGTGTGAATGCTTTGAGGATTGCCGTATTCGGACATAAAGTAAGGCTCCATTGCATCTTTTACTTCCTGCCTCATTTTCGTAGCAGCAAAATGGTCGAAATTTATTATTTTCACTTTTGCCTCCAAATTTAAAAATATGCAGCAAACTATATTATTATTATATTATGATATTTTTTTATTTATATTATCTTATCGTCTTTATTTTTTAACATAAACTACGTATTCGGGCAAATTAATTTCGTAGGACAGAAATTCATGCCCTGTTTTTTTGCAGTAACTCTTTAAATCTTCTATGATACCTTCGTCGGACGCCGTGACTTTTAATACCGAACCGTCCGGTATTTTTTTAAACTCCTCGGCAACTTCCATAATCGGCATTGGACACATCAAACCGAAAGTATCGAGTTCGTAATCGTAATCCATAATTATTATACCACCCGTATATATAATATTACCTGACGCTTAAAATTTACAAACGGTTCCTATTTTTATGTTTTACGCCTGTTCAAGCAGGTCGTGTTCGTCTTCGTCGTGTTCCGGCGTTTCAACCCTGCCTATAGGTCCTTTGCCCTCTTTTCTGGCTTTATAATCTTCTATAGCAAGATGAAGCGCATCGGCGGCGAGATTTGAACAGTGCATCTTTACCGGAGGAAGCCCGTCCAAAGCTTCTGCTACGGCTTCATTGGATATTTTTTCGGCTTCTTCGAGAGTCTTGCCTTTTACCAATTCCGTTACCATGGAACTGGTTGCTATAGCCGCTCCGCAACCGAAAGTTTTAAATTTGACGTCTTCAATCTTGTCGTCCTTGACTTTAATATATATTTTCATTATATCGCCGCAAGTAGGATTTCCGAGTTCGCCTACGCCGTCGGCGTTTTCTATTTCTCCTACGTTTCTTGGATTCTGAAAGTGATCCATTACTTTTTCCGAATATACGGGCATAATATACCTCCGATTTATTTATAATTTATTTATATTTTATATTAATAATTTTAAATGTTTTTATTTATATATTGATTAAAACATACTTGACTAAATTAGTCAAGTATTATTTACGGACTATTTAAAAAGCCCGAGCCTAAGTTTTATGACTTTAAAAAAAGCTTCAAAAATAATGCCTTTAGACATTTTTGATTTTCCGTAGGTTCGTTCGTAAAAGATTATTGGGTATTCTTTAAAACTGCATTTGCCTTCTTTAATCATCCTGTATTTCATTTCTATCTGAAAAGCATAACCTCTCGAACTTATTCCGTCCAAATTTATTTTTTTCAGGCAGTTTACGTCGTACATATTAAAACCGCCGGTCAAATCGGTGATTTTAACGCCGGTAATAAATTTTGCATAAATATTTGCAAAATATGAAATTAATAGTCTTTTCATACTCCAGTTAATTACCCGTACTCCGCCGAAATAACGCGAACCGACTATCATCCCGCATTTTTCGGATTGCGCAAGGCTGATAAATCCGGCAATTTCTTCAGGATTGTGCGAAAAATCGCAATCTATGGTAACGACGTAGTCGTAACCGTTGTCTAAAGCAAAATTAAACGCCGCTACATAAGCCGTTCCAAGTCCGAGTTTTTTCTCGCGTTCTATAATAAAAACTCTTTCTTCGTTATTTACGGCATTGCTTGGAATTAAGTTCGTATTTTTATCTACGCTTTCGTTTATATTTATGTTTGGATTGACTTCAGCATTTGCGCTTAGCCGCTTGCGCGAACTAATATATTCTTTAACGATTTTTGCGGTGCCGTCTGGGGAATTGTCGTCTATTATTAAAACGTTAACGTCTAAAGGTAAGGTATTGGAATTGGTTGCAGTTTTTATCGTTTCGTTGATACTTAAAACGGAATTTAACATCCGGCTTATATTTTCTTTTTCGTTATAAGTCGGTATAGCTACTAATACTTTCATATAGTTATCTAACAACGTCGTAATGTTCCGGCGGTTTAAAAAAATATCCGCCCATCCATTCTATGGCGGTTTTGAAATATCCGTTAATTTCAAATCTTCTCATCGACGTAACGGCGCTTATATCTCCCAAATATTTAAAACTGCCGAATTTGTTTTTTACCGCTAAATTTATAAATTTAAGGTCTTCGCCTGCCTGCATCCTTTCGTCGAAACCGCCGACTTTTTTATAGACGTCCCTGTGACAGAATATTAAAGCCATAGAGGTTTTGGTTATTATATGGGCTATATTATTGCCGAACATAAAAATACGCGCTTTAAACGTATTAATATCGGGCAGGAGCTTAGACGTTCCGATAAAATCGGTCTGATTTTTAAAGTCGTCGAGTCTTTTTATAAAACCGTCGCTTAAAAGAGTGTCTGCGTCTAAAAACAAGAAAACGTCGCCGGCGGAAGCGGCTGCGCCTATGTTTCTCGCCTCCGATACTCCGCTGAAATTTCCGGATACAAGATTAACGCCGGCTTCTTTGTATTTTGAAACGACGCCCTCGGTATCGTCTTTGCCGTGAGTTACCACGACGGTCAATTCGCATAAAACTTTTCCGGAATTCTCTAAATTATCAGAACCGGTTAATTTTAAGCCGTTTTTTTCGTCTTTTTTCAAAAAAACGGTCCCGCTCTGGCTTAAAAGCCTTTCTATGGAAATTCCTATGTATTTTTCTTCTTCGTGAGCAGGTATTATTATAGAAACCATTTAGTTTGAAAATTTAAATTAAAAAATAAATTAAAATAATGCGAATATATATTTAAAATAAAACTAGTTAATGCCTATCGCCTTAAGAAATCTGCCGACGCTTTCGCCGGTTCTCCAAGGCGGCGTAAAACCTTTATATTTTAAAGCTTCTTCGGTATCAATGTCAATCTTTAATTTATTTTGCTTTACCGAATAATATAAGCCGGTCTTTTTCAAATGGCTTGCAAGATAAAGCTGTTCCGTCTGTCCGGGCGTAGGAATAAAAAAAGCTTTTTTTTCTATTTCCGCTACGTCCATAATAGTCGTGTAGCCCGATCTGGAAACAACCATTTTAGCCCTGTTCATAAGTTCGTCTCTTCTCTTTTTTTCGAGAAAAGAATACACTACGGCATTTTTGACGGTTTCTTTCGTAAACTTCCCCGGTTTTCCAAGCGAAACGGCTATATTGCCTTTGAGTAAGTCTATCTGCGAAAAAAGTTTTTCTTCTAGAATAGTTCTTGTAGGTTCAGGGCCTGAGATAGAAAAAAGATAGTCTATATCTTCGTCCGTCTGTATTTTTTCAAAGTCCGAAAGTATGCCTATATATTCAACTTTTTCTTTTTTAAAATATCTCAAATTATGGGATAAATCGCCTGAAAGGGAATTATCCTCATAATCCGGAACTATTATTTTTTCAAATTTATCCTGTAAAAAATGATTATAATATTCCGTAAACATCTCTGCGGGAAGAAGCCTTAAAGGTGCGATAAACCTGAGCTGATGAAACAGAAGATACGACGGCGCAAACTTGCAGTGGGAACCGAACCGAGAATCCGAAATTATAATATCTATTTTGTTTTCCTGCGCTATCTTGGCAACGTCTTTTTCTTCTTCTTTAATAAGTGCCAATATTTTAGGAGCAGTTTTAAGAAACCTGAATGCAAACCCTATTTTATCGGAATACGGCGAAGGATAAGGAACGGAAGGAATATATCTTGCGTTATTTCCTATTTCGGATTTAAGCAGTTCAAGGCTTCTTCCAGAAGTATAAATAATTACTTCATGACCGTCTTTTACGAGACGCCTTATAACGGGAAGCCCCCTCGTAGCATGACCGAGCCCCCAACTGCATAGAGAATATATTATTTTCAAACTGTCTCCTTTTCTTCTTCCTTTTTCTTAAAAAAATGAAAACCGTAATGAGGCACTAGAAAAAAAGATATAGCCAACATAAGTATATTAATAGCTCTCATTATCAAACTAAAAGCAAGTCCGACGTCTGAACCGAGTCCGAGCAAATCGAAAAGACCGACCTGCGAAAGTTCGTATGTTCCCGCCGAACCGGGCGCAAGAGGAAGAGCAAATACCAGCATGGATACTGAAAATACCAATAACGTTTTAGAAAATCCCATATTTACGCCAAGATAATGAACTAAAAGCCATATTTGAAATATAAGGACGGCAGTTTCTATAATGCTTAAAAAAAGACTTAAAAATAGATACTTTTTACCTTTAACGTAAAAAAGATGCAGTTCTTTTTCAAAATTATTTATATGTTTTAGTATTTTAAAAATTACTTTGTTTAATACCTTATATCTCGTCAAATATTTTAAAAATTTTGTAAAAAATCTGTTGTCTATTATCGGATTTATTAAAAAAATAAGGGTTACGACTCCTACGAATATCGCCGCAATTAACAGCAAATACCATATTTCCGGCGGCAGATAAAAGTACTTAAACCCTAATATAAGCCCAAGATAAATAAATAAAAGAAATATTGCAAATTCTATAACCTTTGCGGCAAGACCGGCGGAAAAACCCCTTTTAAAATCAAGCGACGTCTTTTTTTTAATCATCAGCGCCATTATGGCGTCTCCGCCTATAAAACCCGCAAAAATACCTGAAGGCGCTATATAATTCGCGCTGTATCCTATAAGCTTTATATTTAAAATATCTATTAAACCTATTTTAGAATCGTATACGTTTAAAGCGTTATTAAATGAAAGAGCCGACAAAAAAAGCGCAAGATAAGAAAGAAAAAATAAAATAATAAAATCGACATAATTCAGGCGGTCAATCATCTGAATTATATTTTTAGGACCTACTAAAACTACTAAAACGACGACAAATATTAAACCGAAAAACGTCGAAATTATAAAGGTTTTATTCACTGTTTTTTTTAAGGCGCGGACATATGCCGGCAACGCGCGTTCAAACAAACGCGAAGTGCCGATTTTGCCGCGCCTTAATCCCCCATTGTTTAATTATCTTAAGATGCTTAATCGAATATAATTAATCGACGAAAGAACAAAGCATTATGTATGCGAACTTATTATATCATATCAGTTTGGAATACCACATAGGAACCGAAGCAAATGCGCATCCAAAATTTTCTACGGTATGCTCCGAGCTTTTAGAAACTATCTCTTTAATTCCTATATTCCTGTGCTTCATTGCGTCTTCCGCCATCTTTCTAACGGTTTCCTCGGCATTTTTAGCTGAAGTTACGCCGGAAAATTCCATTATAACTCCGAATCCGTCTTCTACGGAAACGGCTATCGCCACAGCGGCGGCAATTGTTTCTCCTTTTTTATCGCTGGTAATAGCGCCGTATGCTATAGGAACCAACACTCCTCTCGGATATACTATTTTTTCTTTATAAACCGCTTTCGGCGGAAGAATAGAACTGAGTTTTATTAAATTGGTATTGCCGACTCCCGCTTTTAAAATGGCATTATCGAATGCCCCCAATTTTGAAGTTCCCTCCGACGTACCTGCCGCCAGAGTATATATATCGGGTGTTTCAAACACTGTTATTACCTCCGTTTTACTTGTTTGTTTAATAATGTATAATAATTTGCCTTATTTAATATTTATTGCTTAAATTTATTTGTCCGTTGATTTTTTATTTTTATTTCATTTTTTATTTTTAGCCATTCCGATAATTATTTCCCTCAAAAGTTTTGCCGCAATAGCCGAAGTCCTGTCCGAATTATCGGTAGGAGGACAAACTTCTACCACGTCCGCCCCTACTATATTTACATTTGATTCCGACAGCAGAAGGGATACGGAATCCAAAAGCTCTTTAGACGATATTCCGCCGGCTTCTATGTATCCGGTTCCAGGCGCAAACGCCGGGTCTAGAACGTCTATATCTATAGTAATATAAACGTCTTTATTAGACAAATTGCCCAAAACTTTTTTTAGAGGTTCGTAAACGTCGTTTTTATATATATGGCAATGTTTTTTAGCAAAATCGAATTCTTCTTTAGAGCCTGAACGAATTCCGAACTGATAAAGGTTGCCTTTTTTGATAATATCGTGAATAAGTTTTAGAACCGTGGCGTGCGAATATTTTTCGTTATTCCACTCTTCCCTTAAATCGGTATGGGCGTCAAACTGCAGAACCACTAAATCTTTATATTTTTCGGCATACTCTTTTACTACCGGATAAGTAATCAAATGGTCGCCTCCGATACTTACTATTTTTTTTCCGTCGGATAGAATTCCTTTTGCAGTTTCTCCTATAAATTTAATGCTTTTATCGGTATTGCCCCATGGCAGAACTATATCTCCCGCGTCATAAAACTTTTCGTCTATGAAATCGTCAAAAAAAGGACTGTAATTTTCTAACGTATAAGACAACTCCCTTACTCTTTTAGGAGCAAACCTTGAACCGGGAATATTGCTTGCGGTATAATCCATAGGAACGCCGAGAAGAATTAAGTCTGACTTTTCATAAGAATCCGCCGAATTAAAAAATGAAGAAGTTTTCGATAAGTTGGTTTCTATCATATAATTTTTTTATTTTAATATCTCCTTTATAAAGTTAGGTAAAATGAAAGAGGCGGAATGTATTTCGCGGGAATAGTATTTTAAATCAGTCTCAAGACCCGCAAAATCAAAATTATCGTAACTTTCGTTTATAACTTTAGTATCATATTTTTTGGAGCCTGCCGTAAAACTCCATAAACCGCTGGGATAAACCGGTATAGAAGCCAGATAAAGCGATGATTTTTCATAAATTTCCCTTATAATTTTTCCTACGTCTTTAATTAAATTTTTATTAAAAAATGGAGATTCCGTCTGCGCCGCAAATATTCCGTCGGTTTTCAGAGAACCGGAAGCAGCTTCGTAAAAATCGCGCCTAAACAACCCTTCAGCCGGACCGACGGGGTCGGTAGAATCTATAAGTATAACATCGTACTTTTCGTCTTCCCTGCCGCCGGAATTAACTCTTTTTACAAATGCTATTCCGTCTTCCGCCAGTATTCTTACCCTTTTGTCGTCAAGTTTGCAGGCGATTTCAGGAAAAAATTTTTTGGAAACGTCGATTACTTTTTTATCTATTTCAACAAGGTCTATGTGTTTAACGAAAGGATTTTTGAGGCATTCCCTGACTACGCCGCCGTCGCCGCCGCCTATTATAAGAATTCTTTCAGGTTTTTTATGCGAAAATAAAGGGACAAGACCAAGCATTTCATGATATACAAACTCGTTTTTATCCGAAAACATAACCGCCTTATCTAAAACAAGCACCCTGCCAAATTCCAAAGTATCGTAAACCGCAATCTCCTGATAATCCGAAAATTCATGAAACAATATAGATTCAACCCTAATTTTTATTCCAAAATTGCCGGTCTGATTCTCAAAAAACCAAGTTTCCATTAATTTTTCCCATTTGTTTTAATGTTTCAAGTTTTATTATTTTAATATTTTTTTAAAATTCTAAAATTAATCGGATTAATTTAATAAAAAGCTTTAAAACATAAATCATAAAGTATCATAAAGCGTAAAACTGCAAAGTTGCAAAGCTTTTATATTTTATTAAGCTAAATTTAAATTAATCAAGCTAATATAATCCAGATAATATAATGCACTTAATATAATCCAACTTATAAAAATTAACCACGATTAACGATTAACGTAGATTAACCCGGAGGCCAGCCGAATCCTCTGCCCGCCAAAAAATGAACATGCAAATGGTTGACGGTCTGACCGCCGTCTTCTTTGGTATTAATAACCGTCCTGAAACCTTTATTCTCAACGTTGAATTTCTTGGCAAGCGAGGTTAATATCCCAAAAAGTTCACTGCCTAATCGGTCTTCCATGTCGCCGTTATCGGCGGTAATGCCGCTTTTATCGGCTCCGTCTTTACATTCGACATCTAAAACGCTGTCGTAGTGCGACTTGGAGATTATCAAAAGATGTATAGGGGCTATCGGATTTATATCTTTTATTACTACAAAATCTTCGGTTTCTTCGATTATTTCTGCAGGTATCCGTTTATTCGCTATTTTGCAAAAAATGCAGTTCTCTTTAAATTTCATAATTTTTTATTATAAATAATTTATGAAATTTAAACAATAAAATTTTATGAAAAGAATTTATAATATTTTAAACCCAAATCCAGACCACGGCAAAATATAGTTAAAAATAGCAAATTTTAGTTAAGATAAGATATTGAAATGTTAAAATTGCTTTCAATGCAGTATTAATCAAGGTTTTTAATGGAGCGGGCAACGGGGCGGAGTTCGAACCAGCAACACCAAGCTTTAGATAAAGGGGAGATTTATTTATTTTATAATATTCTAAACCCACACCACGGCAAATACAGACGTGAGCATGAAAAGAAATAAATCAGATACTTTTTTGATACACGTTCAGATTAATCTATCATACTTGGTTTTAGTCCCTATAACATCGTTCTTTAAATCCACGTCGTCCCATTTTAAAGATTAAGAGTTTCGTCGAGCTTCGTTATTTATTATAAAGAAGTAGAATATCTGCAAACCATAAAGCCCTATGTTTAAGCCCTGATGTAAAGATGTTAAGGTATTAAACTTTCAGCAAAATGTCCGATAAATGTCCGATAAATGTCCGATAAATGTCCGATAAATGTCCGATAACGAATTATTTTAGGTTTATCGGCTTATACATTCTTAGCTTCTTAGCGCCGGTCGCTTTCAGGACATTCTTGTCCACAAGTTCCCGCAAATCTCTGTAAAGGGTTTTTCTTGAAACATCCGGCATTATGCCTTCGAGGGAAGATAAATTTGCGCTTTTATTTTCTTTTATGTAAAAGGCTAATTTTATCTGCCTCTGATTTAATCCTAATTTTTTTAAATTATCTTCGGAATAAAAATCCGTTTTCTTATAAAAATATACTGAAAAGCCGCCGAATTCTTCTTTAAATTCCGGTTCAGGCAGTCCGGCTTTTTTACATTCTTCGATTATTTTAACCGTTCCTCTTCCCCATGTTTCTATTAAACCGGCTTTAAAAAATACGTCGGCGATTAATTCGTTTCGCGGTTTTGAGGCATGAGATTTTTTTAAATCGTCGATTTTCATTCCCGAAGGAAGTCCGCCTTCATTCCATAAAACTAATCTATCCGGATATACCTTTATCTGTGTATGCGCCCCGACATAATCTCTATGCACGACGGCATTGGTTACCGCTTCCCTCAATGCTTCTTCGGGATATTCAAGGGTTTCGTTTCTGTATAGGCCTTTATAGCCTATCACAGAAACGAGATACTTAGATTTTAATAATTCTAAGGTCTTTTCTACCTGCTCAAAAAGATTGCCCAAAATATCATCGGAACTTATAACGTCAGTATCCGATAAAAATTTGCCGACTTTTATATATGCTCCGGTAAAATATTTTTTTGGATTTTTGCCGAACAGTAAAATCCCCGCCCGCTTTAATTTGCCGTCCTCTATTAAATTTAATTTTTCGAGAAGCACATGATTATCCTTTTCCTGCTTTATTAAGGATAACCTTTTAGCCGCACTTCTTTTAAACATTTCAACGGTTTCAGCGTTAATATCGTCGCCGGAACTGTTTGATTCTATATATTCTTCCCAATCTTTTCCTGATTTAGAAAGCATAAATTTAGTAAGTTCTTTTCCTTTTAATTCCTGATTAGTACTGCCGCTTCTTATATAAAATTTTCCATGATACGATACCGGCGCATATGAATAATCAGTTTTTATGGTTATAATCTCTTTATTCTGTTTTCTCGACAGCTTAATATCGGGAACTATTCCCAAAATATCGTTTATTTTATTGGGTAAATCTTCGAGGAGCTTTTTAGAATTTTTAATGCCTACGACATTACCGTCGTTATCTATGCCGACTATAAGCCGCCCGCCTTCGGTATTCGCAAAGGCGCATAGGGACTTTAGGTTTTCATCCCGCCAGCTTTCTTTGAATTCGACTGTTTGCGATTCGGCTTTATTTGGACACATTCTTGTTATCCTTGGTTAATTTAACAAGTATTAATATGTATTTTTATTCTTTAATTAAAATATAAACAAAAAAATATATCTACCACCTTTCGAATACCGCCCCGAATTCTATTATCTTTTCTTTTACTCTTTTTATTATCTCTATTCTTTTTTTA
>SHMQ01000017.1 GCA_008534395.1 Candidatus Acidulodesulfobacterium acidiphilum | reverse complement strand
TGGTGGAAAGCGGTAATAGGCAACGCCGAAATGCATCTTGGACTGGATCTCCAGGGAGGCGTTTATCTAGTAGAAAAAGTAGAAACCGGAAAAGCCGTGAAAGAAAAATTATACAAAGATTATGCCGACATAAAATCTTTCGTCGAAGCAAAAAAGATTGAAAAAACATCCGATTTAACTTTCAAAAATAATTATATAGTATTAAGCGGCAGTATTCTTAAGAATAAATCCGGCTTATCCGCTCTTAAAAGATATATTAAAAATCACCATGTTTCGTTAAATTTATCTAACGATATAATCAGTTTTAAACCGTCGGCGCTTTCTTTGTATAAAAAAGAAGCGGTTAGCGGAGCCGTGGAAGTAATGAGAAACAGGATCGACCAGTTCGGACTCGTCGCTCCTAAAATAGCAAGGCAGGGAAAAAATTTAATAGTCGTGGAACTGCCCGGAGTTAAAAACGTCAAACAGGCTATTAAATTAATAGGAAAAACGGCAAGGCTTACTTTTAAATTAGTCGACGACAAACACAATATAGTAAAAGCATTGAACGGTAAAATACCCAAAGGCGACGAAATCTTATATCATATAAAATATAATAAGTACAGCCACAAAACTACAAAAATACCTTATCTTTTAAAGAAAACGGTACTTATGGACGGTTCAGCTATTTCAAGCGCAAACGTCCAGATGAATCAGTATAACCAGCCAGAAGTGGGAGTTTCTTTAAATTCTGCGGGAACGCAGCTTTTCGCCAAAATTACTACAAAATATACGGGAAAAAGGCTTGCGATTATATTAGACCGTAACGTTATTTCGGCACCGGTAATAGAAGAACCTATACTTGGAGGCAATGCTTCCATTTCGGGGCATTTTACTATAGCGCAGGCGGATAATCTTGCAATAGCTTTACGTTCCGGCGCACTTCCCGCTCCTGTAAAAATAATACAAAATAATACCGTCGGACCTACTCTTGGAGCAGACTCTATTCACGACGGAATACTTGCGGCTATAGTCGGTACCATACTTGTTATTCTGTTTATGGTATTTTATTATAAATTTTCAGGCTTAATTGCCGATTTCGCATTATTGGAAAACGTTCTTTTTCTTATGGCTGCCCTTTCGCTTTTCGGGGCGACGCTTACCCTGCCGGGTATTGCGGGTATTATACTTACCATCGGTATGTCTGTCGATTCAAACGTTCTTATATTCGAAAGAATAAGGGAAGAATTAAGAGAAGGTAAACCGGTCGTAATAGCTATAGAAAACGGATATAACAAAGCTTTTTTTACCATATTGGATTCTCACGTCACCGCTCTTATTACCGCCGCTGTTCTTTTCTATTTCGGTTCCGGTCCTGTAAAAGGTTTTGCGGTAACGCTTTCTTTGGGCATACTCATAAATCTTTTCACTTCATTAGTTGGTACGAAGGTTATATTCGATATAATTTCTAACAAAAAAGAACTTAAGAAATTAAGTATCTAACGATTATAAATAAAAACGGAAAGGAGTAAAAATTGGAATTTATAAAAAATACGCATTACAATTTTATAGGCAAAAGAAAATATTCTTTTGTTCTTTCGTCCATTCTGGTGATATTCGGCATTATTGAGATAATAAGCATGATAGCCGGCACCGCAAGGATAGGAATAGATTTCACCGGCGGTTTATCTATGCAGCTCGCATTTAAACATAAAATATCAATTTCGTCCGTGAGAAAAGTCTTGATTCCCGCAGGTTTTAAAGACGTTAAAATCGTTAAAATCAAAGGAAAGAATGATATTATAATACAGACTAAAGCTATGGCAAAAGATTTGAATGCATATACCGCAAAAATTAAAAAAGTGATAAAAAAATCTTTCAAGGAAAATCCTCCAAAAGTGGTCAGCAGCGAAATGATAGGTCCTTCCGTCGGTAAAAAACTTGCTAAAGACGCCGTTATTGCCGTTGTCATAGCTATTATTGCCATAATATTATATATAACTTGGCGTTTTGAATTCAGATTCGGTTTGGCTGCGGCTATAGGTCTTGCACACGACGTACTTGCTTTACTGGGAGTTATTTTTATCTTTCAGAAAGAGATAACTCTTCTCGTCATAACTGCGGTGCTTACGGTTGCAGGATATTCCCTTACCGACAAAGTGGTCGTATTCGACAGAATTAGGGAAAATCTAAAAATAGAAACCGAAAAGGCAAAACATATAGATTTAAAAGGTCTGGTTAATATAAGTATAAATCAAGTTTTGACCAGAACGGTGGTTACTTCTCTTACCGTGGTATTGGTCGTATTGTCCCTTTTTTTCCTCGGAGGCATAGTTCTTCACGATTTTGCCTTCACTTTGCTTCTTGGGGTTTTAATAGGAACTTATTCGTCGATATTTATAGCAAGCCCTATTATGGTTATTTTAAACGAGAAACATTATAAATAAAAGCGGCCGTATATAAAAATCATTAAATTAAAATATGGAAAAAGAATATGTATATAAATATTTAAAAGAACATTTGCCTTTATACTTGAGCAGTACCGCATCCTCGCTTATATCTAAAAGAATAATTTCCCAGTTAAATTCCGACCCGTTTTATAAAGTAGAAAACCTTGAAAACGTGGATTCCGGCGATATCTTAAAAATCAGTTTATCCTGCTTTATAGATAATTATCTTAACCCTTCTTTGAAATATCTTAACGACCCTTTTCTTATATCCGATATGGATAAAGCCGTTAAGCGCATTATAAAAGCGCTTTTGGAAGACGAATCGATTTGCATATACGGCGATTACGACGTGGACGGAATAACGGCTACTTCTTTTCTGGTTTCTTTTCTAAGGGAATTAAAAAAAATATTAAAAAAAAATGCGGATACCGATAATCGTTCTGTTTTTTATAAACTTCCGGACAGAATTAAAGACGGCTACGGTCTCGGTATAGACCCGATAGACGAAATATATTCCGAGATAAACGATAAGGGCGGCAAACCGCTGTCGCTGATTATAGCGGTCGACCTTGGAATAACGGGCGTTAAAGAGGTTGCGTATGCAAATTCCAAGAATATCGACGTAATAATATGCGACCACCATGAAGTGCCTTTAAACGGAGAAGAAGAAATCCTTCCGCCTGCATTCGCCGTATTAAACCCAAAACGAAAAGGAGATAAGTTTCCTTTTAAATTTTTACCGGGCGTCGGCATAGCCTTTAACCTTGGAATCGCAATAAGAAAAATTTTAGTAAAAGAAGAATTATTAGACAGTTATCCCAACCTCAAAGATTATCTAGATATAGTCTGCCTCGGCATAGTAGCGGATATAGTTCCTATGTATGGCGATAATAGAATTCTTACCCGTTACGGACTGCAGATATTAAATGAAAATCCCAGGTCCGGTATAAAAGAATTGAGACGTATATGCGGTCTGCATTTTGATAACGTAAACGAATCCGACATAGCATGGAAAATCGCGCCGAAAATTAATGCGGCAGGCAGAGTAGGCGACCCTGCCGTAGCAGTAGAACTTTTAACGCAAAACGACCAAAAAACCGCTTTTAATCTTGCACAGGAACTTGAATCTTTTAACAGAAAAAGGCAGCAGCTTGAAGACGCTTGCTTTACGGAAGCTATGAATTTAATAGAAGAAAAATCCAAAGTATCGGAAAAATCGCTTCCCATAATTATGCTAAAAGGCGAATCGTGGCACCCCGGAGTAATAGGTATTGTTTCATCCAAGATTTCCGATTATTTCAAAAAACCGGTTTTACTGCTCACAGGTTACAAAGAAAAAGTATATATAGGTTCCGCCAGGTCATGCGGAGATATAGATATATACGCTTTTTTAAAACAATACGAATCTTTTTTTATAAAATTCGGCGGACATAAAATGGCTTGCGGACTGACTTTGAAAAAAGGCTCCGATATCGAAAATTTTATAGACGCCGTAGTAAATAACGCTTCCGAATATAATAAGACGGCAAACGGCGATCTCAAAGCGGAAAAAACCGCATCGTCTTACTGCTATGACGAAGAAATTAATATAGAACTGCTTTCCGGCAGGGAACTGCCGGAAATAATAAAAATAATTTCCCCCTGCGGACCGTTAAACGAACAGCCTAAATTTTTATTGAGAGATATTAATTTATTAGATATTAACAGACGTGAATTCAAAAATAAAAATTCAAAAAACAAGGGTTATTTAAACTGCTATTTTACGCTTAATATTTCTGGAAATTCTCTCGATAAGGAAAAAGATGCGGCGAAACATAAGGCTATGGTATTCAACAGGCAAAAATCTATAAGGGATATTTTAAACAACTGCATAAACTGTACGGAGAATGCGATAAAGGTGGACGGCATAATATTTGAACTATTTAACGGCTATATAAAAATACTCGATTTTATCTAACAATATACAGGCGTTAGATTTTAGGCGGTTAAACCGTCCCGCTTTTTAAATCTCCATATAAAAGAAGATATAAGAATGCTGATTTCGTACATAGAGTAAAGAGGCACGGCTATAAAAAACATAGTTACTATATCGGCATGAAATGCCGCTATTATAAGACTTATAAGAAGCGCATATTTGCGGTATTTTTTTAAAAAATTAGGCTTCAATATGCCTGCAAGGGAAAACAGAGCGGAAATAAGCGGCAGTTCAAATATTAAACCGAATATAAGACCAAGCCTCAGAGCAAAATTAATATAATGGGTCAGGTTTATTAAGGGCGAAAGATTCGGACTCTGGTAACTTAACGAAAAATTAATAACTGCGGGCCATATATAAAAAACCATAAAAATTACGCCGGAAATAAAAAAAAGCGTACCGAAAAATAAAAAAGGTAAAAGATACATTCTTTCTTTTTTTAAAAGCCCCGGCTTTATAAACTGCCAGAACTCAAACAGAATAAAAGGAAATGCAATCATAAGCCCCAGAATAAGAGAAACCTTAACCTGCATAAAAAACGGCTCAAGCGGTTTTGAATAGTGCAGAATATGTTTTTGAAATTTTTTAGGAGTCTTATTTAATCCGAACGAATAATAAACGAAAGGTATTTTTTTCTTTATAATTTTTTTTGCATATCCGGCAAAATATGTTATATATGTCGGCTTTTCCAAAGGAGTTTCTATAATATTTATAGCCTTATAAGATAAATGCCATGAAAAACCCGTGCAGATTATTATCGCTATAAATACATAAATAATCCTCTTTCTTAGTTCGGAAAAATGTTCGACGAATGACATTCTTCCTGCTTCGTTAAGTTTGGAAGGTTCTTTATTTTTATTGTTTTTATTCGGCATCTATCTTCTATAACTATAACGTTTAGCAAAAAAAGCAAGTTTTAAAATAAGAGAAATAACAGGATAATCAATATTGTGACGGTACCGGAATTGAATTCCGGTACCATATTAAAAAGCGGATTGCAAAACCGCCTATAGGTATAAATCGTAAATTAAACTTTGATTTATATGCTCGGACTCCCAATTACGCTTTTAAATTGAAGCAATGCTTTATTAAAAGGCCGCTTTTTGGGGCTTAAAACGCATACTTAAGATTTCTGGACGTAAAATTTAAATTTTCCGCCTTCTTCCGAAGATTCCAACAGCTTATTTCCTGTCCTGTTGCACCAAGCCGCCATGTCGTTTTTTGAACCGGGATCGGTCGATATTACCTCAAGGACCTGTCCTGAAGACATGGTGTCGATTTCTTTTTTTGTTTTGACGATGGGAAGAGGGCATGATAACCCGCTTGCATCAAGTGTTTTGTTTGACGATACTGCCATAATGTAACCTCCTTAATAAATAATAATATTAAAATTATACATCTCTTGAATAAACAAATGCAACTGTATAATTCTTAGATTCTTTTAGCTTATTACTTAACGATAAAAAAGTCAATAAAGATTTTTATATCAATTTTTTTAAAACTCTGGTATAATTTACATATTATGAATTTCAGTATATTAATATTTATAGCCGTATTTTCCGTTGCAATAGTGGAACTTAGCGAAGTGTCGGCTATAGTTTTTATAGTGGGTGAAGACATAGGGCTTTCCAGCGCGTTAGCCGGCGCCCTGATAGGATTCGTCGGAACGCTGTTTATTCTTTTCTTAGGCGGAGTAACTATAATTAAAACGGTACCTATAACTACAGTCAAATTAATAATAGGCGGGATACTTTTAGCGGTCGGTTTATATTTTTCTTATAAACTGATAAGTTTTGTATTCTATTTAACTCCTTTTTCAAAAAAAATAGGAGAAAAACCGCTTTTTAAAAAAGCTGAAAGCGCTATGGTAAAACATCAAAAATGCTCTTTCAAATCCTTCATCGTTGCGCTAAATGCCGTAATAATAGAAGCATTCGAAGTAGCGGTTGTGGCAGTCCCTTTTGCCGTTACGGACAAACAGTGGCTTTCGGTAATATCGGCTCTTGCCTTAAGTTCAATCATAGTTATACTGCTTTCGGTTTATTATTTAAGAAAATATTTTAAGAAAATACCGTCTCACTGGATGAAAGGATTGGCATCCGTTCTGCTATTGAGTTTTGGAATTTACTGGGGTTTACAGGGATTTAATATAAATATAGAGGATGACTATCTTGCGCTTATTATATCGGCAATCGGAATAATATTACTGATGCTTTCTTTTATATTCGATAAAATAGGTTATGCCTCTAAAAGCAGGAAAAAGATATAATATTTCGGTCTTCTGCTACTTTTTCTTTTTAGGCGGGAAAAACAAAGTTACGACCTGCCCTTCTTTGCCGGGCTTTCCGATATCTTTGCCGTTATAATTCAATATAATACCGCCTGCGTTTCCTATTTTAATCCTTAATCTCTTATCTGCTTTCCAAGTCTTAGACTCTTCGGGATAAAGCATGGACGTTTTTGTATGCCTTTCGTCTATTTTGACCGCTACCCACGTTTTTTTTACTATTTTTCCTTTGAGCAGTATGCCGTATTTCTTAAGTTTTTTTTTAACAGGATTCACGGCGGCCGGAGAATTAAGCGGCATAGAGACTTTATGCGCCTCTGAGGCTCTTAATGTTTTTATGTAACCGTATAATTTTAACGAAACATAAGACAAAATAATAATTAAAATTCCGCCGAATAATATGAATAAAAATTTTCTACGGAAACTCTGTGATCTCTTTATTTCTTCTTTAAATTTTTCTCCGACTATATCTTCGACCGCTTTGCCGGTAAAATTGCTTTTTAATTCCGATTCAAATAAAGAAACGGCCTTTTTTTCATCGGCATTTACGGTTTTTGCAAGAAGTTTTATATATCCTTTTAATAGCTGAGGTGAAGAAAACAAAGAAAAATCGTCGTTTTCTATTGCTTCTATATAAGACGCATTTATTTTGGTTATATTTGAAACTTCCGCTATTCCAAGCCTTGAAGACTTCCTGCTCGTACTTAGATATTCTCCGACAGTTTCATAATAGGAATCTTCATTTTCCATAAATATGCACCCGCTTTATTTTAACAAGATAAGGATTTTCTTAATATATTTTAAAGATTCTACGCCGTATTTATCCGCTTTATCAGCACCATACACCGAATAAAATATATATTTTGCTTTATTATATCTTTTTTGTTTAAAATATATCAAGCCTTCGTAATATTTGGCAGGCATAAAAAACATATTTGCATCTAATGTTTTTTTAAAATAATACAGCCCTGCCGGCAGATTGTTTTCTAAAAGCATACATTTTCCAAGATAATAATAAGTTAAAAAATAATTTTTGTCGAGAAGCATGGACACGGTCAATATTTTTTTCGCTTTTTTAATTTTGTTTTCGGCTATATAAATTTTTGCAAGCTGCGTATAACTTTCGTAAGGTTTGTTATAAAAAGGGTTTTTTAATGCTTTTTTCAGATATATTTTTGCCTGCCTGTAATTTTTCTTTTTTATGTATATTAAACCTAAATTATAATATGCATCCGAAAATTGAGGATTTATTTTTACGGCTTTTTTAAAGTTTTTTACGGCTCTGTTCTCGCGGGCGGTTTTCATATATATTATACCTATGGCGTTATAATTTTTAGCGGAATACGAATAAAACATTTTAGCCCTTATAAATTCCTGCATTGCTTTTATATAATTGCCGTTATGATAAAAACCTACGCCGAGCCTATAATAAAGATTCGATTTAAGTTTGTTTTTTTTGGAAACCGCCGACATGCCGCAACCGGACAGCAAAGGAAAAATTACCGCAGCAATTAATAATAAGACTGCAAACTTTAAAAAGCTTTTTTTACCAATGTATTCCATAATAAATAAGATAAATAATAGAATATTATTAAAGGGTTAATTAAATAAAACTATAAATGCAAGAGGATTTATACGTTAAGCTCCTCAAAATAAGTCATTTCCCTGAATTTTTTAAATCTTTCTTTAATTTCGTCCATCCGTATAGTCAAAAATCTGCTTACGGAAAAACCTTCTACGGCAAACGAAGCCATAATATTTCCGAACACGAGCGCTTTTTTAAGATTTTCAAACGACATATCTCCAGTATTATCCATATAGCCGAGAAAACCGCCCGCAAAAGAATCGCCTGCTCCCGTGGGATCTACGACGTTTTCCAAAGGATACGCCGGAACCATAAAAAATTTATTTTCAAAAAACATCGTGGCGCCGTATGCTCCTCTTTTTAAAATCAATATCTTTGCGCCGTATTTAAAAATAGTTTCGGCGCAGTCGAAAATTGAAGATTTACCCGTTAAAAGCCTTGCCTCGGATTCGTTGATTATAAATATATCGGTTAATTTAAGAACATTTATAAGTTTTTCTTTTTTACCGTCTATCCAAAAATTCATAGTATCTAGAGCCGAAAGTTTAGGAGAACTCATCTGTTTAAGCGCATCAAACTGTATTTCCGGATCTATATTTGCAAGAAATATCATATCGTCTTTAGAATCATGAGGAACAACCGGTTTAAATGAAGAAAATACGCCGAGTTCAGTCATTATAGTTTCGGGGTCGGACATATCGTAGCCGTATCTGCCCTTCCACCTGAAAGTTTTGCCGTCCTCTGTCTTGATATTTTTAATATTTATAGATCTGTCTTTAAAAACGTTTAAATGTTTTTTGTCGAAATCTTTGCCGACCGTTCCTATAATTTTTACGTCGGTTAAAAACGATGCCGCCATAGAAAAATATGTCGCCGAACCCCCTAGAATATCTCCTGTTTTTTCGAAAGGAGTTTCAATTTCGTCTATTGCTATAGAACCTATAACTGTAATTGCCATAAAATTACTCCATTAAATTAATTAATAATATTAATAACGGGCGGCGGCGTACTTAATTTGATTAAGGCAATAATTGCAGTAAAAAACCGCCCCGTTAAATTTGCTTTTGTTACTTTTTTGTAACGGGAGACTGTACGCCGTACCCCTGCTTTGCCGCTAAATATCCGGTGGTCCCGGCAAGTCCGCCTACCACCAAAAGCGCGCATCCGCTTAAAAAATTTATCGCGACTAAAAGTATAAATGCAAGAAGCGCAATTTTTATTTTTTTCATTAAATATCTTCCTCCCGCTCTCAATAAAATTATTATTTATATTGAAATAAATAATTAAAATTAGTAGAATATAATAAATTTTTTCATATATTCTACTATATATAATATTTTAAAATCAAATTAATTTAAAAAAAGGTATTAAATTATTATGCAAAAAACTAAGTATGCCCTTATTTCCGTTTACGATAAGACACAAATAACGGAGCTGGCGACGCATTTGGAAATTGCCGGCTATACGGTAATAGCAACCGGAAATACTTATAAATTTTTAAAATCGGCCGGAATTAATAAATTAAAAAAAATTGAAGAAATAACCGGCTTTCCGGAAATTTTGGACGGAAGGGTTAAAACTCTGCATCCTGCAGTTTTCGGCGGCATACTATCAATAAGAAACAACGAAAATCACAGAGACGATATGATAAAAAACGGAATAACCCCCATAGATTTCGTAATAGTAAATCTTTATCCTTTTAAAGAAATGAAAGACAAAGATATAACTTTCGACGAAAAACTTGAATTTATAGACATAGGCGGCGTTTCCCTGTTAAGAGCGGCGGCAAAAAATTTTAAAGACGTGACGGTCGTAATTAATCCTTCATTTTACGAAGATATAATTACTTTCCTTAAAAATAAAGAAAAAATTCCGCTGGAACTCAGAAAGCTCTACGCATATGAAACATTTAAACTAACTTCGGAATACGATTCGGCTATAGCCGGTTTTTTAAATCAGGATGCAGAATCCCGATTTTCCTCCGTCAATGCAGATTTTTACAAAGAAAATACGGAAGAAATTAATATAAACATAAAAAAAAATTTCAATCTAAGATACGGCGAAAATCCTCATCAAAAAGCGGCTTTTTATTCAAAAGACCGTTCGATGCCTTTTGAAAAACTTTCCGGCAAAGAAATATCTTACAATAATTTGCTAGACATAGATTCGGCGCTCGGAATTATTAAAGATTTTGAAGGAAATAAGAAAAAAGAATTTTTTTCCGCTATCATTAAGCATACCAATCCATGCGGAGCCGCTTTAAGTTCCGTCTCCCAAAAAGACGCCTTTTTAAAAGCAAGACAAACCGACGAAGTTTCTTCTTACGGCGGCATAATAGTATTCAATAAAAAATTAGATAAAGATACCGCTCTCGAAATTAAACCTTTTTTCGTAGAAATAATACTGGCTCCGGATTACGACAAGGAAGCATTAAATATACTTGAAACAAAAAAAAATACTATAATAATACGTTACGACAAGAAAATTACGGAAAGTTTTAAAGGTTATCCGTCTCTGAGAACGGCTTCGGGAGGAATATTAATACAGGAAACGGACGATGCATCCGACGATACGTCTAATTTCAAAACGGTAACCGGCGTTAAAATGCCGGAATCGGTATTAAATGACCTTTTATTTGCCTGGAAAATTGCAAAACACGTTAAATCTAACGCGATAGTGTATGCGAAAAACGGCGCTACCGCCGGCATAGGCGCGGGACAGATGTCCAGAATCGACAGCGCGGTATTTGCTCATGAAAAAATGAAAAACGCATACGGCGAAATAAAAGGTTTCGTCATGGCATCGGACGGCTTTTTCCCGTTTAAAGATTCAGTCGAATATGCCGCAGAAATCGGCGTAAACGGGATAATACAACCGGGAGGCTCTATCAGGGACGAAGAAGTTATAGATGCGGCAAATAAATTTAATATACCAATGATTTTTACCGGCATACGGCATTTTAAGCATTAAATAAATCTGCTCTCTTTTTGAAAATGGAAAATAATAAAATGAAAATATTAATAATCGGTTCCGGCGGCAGGGAAAATGCCATAGCCTATGCCGTTAAAAAATCAAAAATAGAAACAGAAATTTACTGCGCACCCGGAAACGGCGGGACCGAAACCGTTGCGGTTAACGTTCCTATTAAACAGGACGATATAAAAGGGCTTCTTGATTTTGCTTTAAAAAATACAATAGACTTAACCGTAGTAGGTCCAGAAATACCTTTGTCTATGGGTATAGCCGATGAATTTACTTCTGCAGGGCTTAAAATATTCGGACCCGACAAAAAAGCCGCGCTTTTAGAGTCGTCTAAAAAATTTTCTAAAGATTTTCTTAAAAAATATAATATAAAAACGGCAGGATACAAATCTTTCGACGATTTAAGCGAAGCCGAAAATTACGTCAAAAATAAGCCGCATCCTTTAGTTATAAAAGCAAGCGGGCTTGCGGCAGGAAAAGGCGTTTTCATTTCAAAAAATGCCGGGGAATCCGATAAAATACTGAAATCCATATTTGTCGACAAAATATTCGGCAAAAGCGGAGAGACGGTCGTTATAGAAGATTATTTAGACGGGTTTGAACTTTCTTATATGATAGTTACTGACGGAATATCATATAAGCCGTTAATTACCAGCATGGATTACAAAAAAATCGGAGACGGAGATACAGGAGAAAATACCGGCGGCATGGGCGCCGTTACGCCGAACCCGTATGTTTCCGAAGACTTAATTAACAAAATAAACAAAAACGTCATAGAACCTACGCTGGAAGGATTAAAAAAAGAAGGAATAAAATATAAAGGAATACTGTACGCAGGACTAATTATAAAGGGCGAAGATATCTACGTCCTCGAATTTAACGTAAGATTCGGAGATCCTGAGACTCAGGCCATACTCATAAGGCTTGAATCCGATATAATAGAACTGTTTTTAAGCGTAATAAACGAAAATTTAAAAGATTATAACCTTGTTTTCGACGGTAACGAGTCCTTATGTCTCGTTATTGCTTCCGGCGGTTACCCTAAAGATTATAAAACGGGTTACGAAATAATTTTTGATAAAAATTTTAATAATAATGGACTTACCGATAAAAACGGCATAGAATACTATATTTTTCATGCAGGAACAAAAAAAAACGGCGGAAAATACTCAACCGACGGCGGCAGAGTTTTAAACATCTGCGCAAAAGGGAAAGGAAAAGATATAATAAAAGCTGTTTACGATATTGCTGAAAAGATAGATTTTAAAGATAAATATTACAGGAAAGATATAGGTAAAGCTTTAAATTAATTTTTTAAGCAACAACTAAGCGATATAATTTATGCATTTAATTAAATTCAAACCTCAGGTACTACTTAATATTTTAATAAGTATTTTAACCGGCGTTTTTGCGCAGTTATCTATGAAATACGGAATGATAAATATTAAAAACGCTGCCGGAAGTTTAAGCGGTAAAAGCCCGGCTTCGTCATTATCCGCGCAACCGTTAAAATACAAAAAATATGTTTTAATAATAAAAACCGTAAAAATACTGACTGTTATTTTTATGAATAAGTTTGTTATAGCGGGAATAATCCTGTATTTGATATCTATGTTTTTTTGGATAAAAACGCTTTCTAAAATCGACCTTTCGGTCGCATATCCTTTTGTCAGTATCGGCATCTTGTTGACTGTGATACTTGCCGCCATTACGCTTGACGAGCCGGTTCCTTTAATGAGATGGGTCGGGATTTTTATCACTCTTTGCGGCGTTTACGTCATAGTTTCGTCCCATGAAGACGTCGAAAACCATAAAAACGAAGAAAAATAATTAGAAACAAATAGAGATATAAATTTTTAAATAAAGCATATATTATAAAGAATAAAGTATGGTAAAAATTTATGAATTCAACGCATTGACTGATGAAGAATATGTTTTAATCAAAGAGCATCTTCGGAATTCCGGCATAATAATATATCCGACGGAAACATCTTACGCAATAGGCGGAAACGCTTTGAACGACAACGCGGTAAAAAAAATATACGCTTTTAAAGGCAGAGATTTTAAAAAACCGCTTCCGATATTGGTTAAAGATTTAAAAATGCTTGTAGATATTGCGGAATTAAAGAGGCCTGAAGAAGATTTAATATCTAAATTTTGGCCTGGACCTCTCACGATTATCTTTAAATTAAAAAAAAAGATACTTTTAAATAATTACTTATTTACCGGCGGTTTAGACTCTTGCGCCGCAAGAATTTCTCCTCATCCGTTTGCAGAAAAAATTTTTGATATGATTGATTTTCCTCTAATTTCTACGAGCGCAAATTCATCCGGTAAAGAAAGTTTTTCGGATTTTAACGAACTGAATAAAATGTTTTTATCCGGTATACCCGAAAAAGATTGCGCAAATGTTATAGCGATAAATGCCGGAGAGCTTACAGGCGGTTCTTCTACTATAATAAGATTACTTAAAAACGGTAAAAATATAGAAGTCGTCAGAGAAGGAGAAAACAATATCAAAAAAAGGCTTATGTGTTCTATTAAAAATAATTGATTTTTTTTTGATGAAAATAAACAAACCAAATAACAAAATGAAAGAGGTAAAAATATGAAAAACGTAGAAAATTCGGAAAACAAAACGGATATTCTTGGAATAATAGGCGGAAGCGGATTATATCAAATGGAAGGGCTGACTAACGTAAGGGAAGAATCGGTAGATACTCCTTTCGGAAGCCCGTCGGACAAGCTGGTATTCGGTGAAATAAAAGGTAAAAAATTAGTTTTTTTGCCGAGACACGGAAAAGGACATAGAATTTTGCCGTCAGAAATAAATTACGCCGCTAATATATATGCGTTAAAAGTTTCCGGAGTAAAAAAAGTTATTTCGGTCAGCGCCGTAGGCAGCCTTAAAAAAGAGATAAAACCGGGAGATATGGTTATAGTAGATCAATTTTTCGATTTTACCAAAAATAGAAAAAGTACTTTTTTCGGCGGGGGCATAGTAGCGCATGTTTCGATGGCGGAACCCGTCTGCCCTTATCTGCGCAAAATATTAATAGAATCCTGTAAGAATCTTAACGTCGCCTGCCATGAAGGAGGCACATATATATGCATTGAAGGACCTCAATTTTCCACGAAAGCGGAGTCTTATTTTTATAAAAATAACGGTTTTGACGTCATAGGCATGACTAACGCCACTGAAGCCAAGTTCGCCAAAGAAGCCGAATTATGTTACGCGACGATAGCTATGGCTACGGATTACGACTGCTGGCACGAAGAAGAAGAGAACGTTACCGCCGATATGATTATTAAAATTCTCCTCGAAAACGCTGAAAAAGCTAAGAAAATTATTAAAGAATCCGCCTCTAAAATAGACTTTACGAAAAGCGGCTTATGCTCCTGCAATTCGTCGTTGCGCCAAGCCGTAGTAACGGCAAAAAAAGACGTCCCCGACGAAACTTTAAAAAAATTGTCTATATTTAATTTATACGATTAATAATTAAAAACAAAAATAAAAGGGGGATTGACTTTATGGATGTTTTGATATTGACCGGTTCTAAAAACGATTTAGGCGATGTAGAAAACGCCGCGCAGACGCTTAAAAAATTCGGAATTTCTTACGAACTGCATGTATCGTCGGCGCACAGAACTTTAAAAAGAACGGTGGAATTAGTCGAATCTGCCGAAAAAAAGGGCGCAAAGGTCATAATAGCCGCGGCAGGAATGAGCGCACACCTCCCCGGCGTCGTCGCCGCAATGACTATCCTGCCGGTAATAGGCGTTCCGCTTAACGCCTCCGCCCTCAACGGATTAGACAGCCTGATGTCCATAGTCCAAATGCCGGGCGGTATACCCGTAGCGACCACCGCCATAGGCAAAAGCGGCTGCGTCAACGCCGCCCTTTTAGCAGTATCGATTCTTGCCTTATCGGATAACGCCCTGTCGGAAAAATTAAAACAGTACAGAAAAGATATGGCGGACTCGGTAATTAAAGCCGACGAAGAGATTAATAAATAAAACTAACAAAATAGCAGAAACAATGAATTATTTCTAAATTTTAAATTTATATTTGCCTTTAAATAGATTATAATATACAAATATAATATAATTTGTAAATTAAATGTAAAATTATCTAAATATGGCAAAAATTAAAGACCGGCCTAAATCCGACCGTCCAAGAGAAAAGTTCATAAAAAAAGGACCGGAAGCACTTTCTAAAGCCGACCTTTTAGCAATAATACTCGGAAATGGCATAAAAGGAAAAAATGTTCAGGAATTGGCATCGCAAATTATTAAAAAATACGGCAATAAATTCCTCAACGTTACAATAAACGAACTAAAAACAATCAGTGGAATCGGCCAGGCAAAAGCTTTGCAGATTGTTTCGGCAATTTCGTTATTTAAAAGGTTTTATGAAGAAGATGCGCAGAAAGAAATTATTATCCATGATTATAAAGACATTTTATCTCTGACTTACGATTTAAGAGATAAAAAAAAGGAATATTTAGTTTGTTTCTATCTTAACGCAAAAAATATACTGATAAAAAAAGAAATTATAAGCATAGGCACCATCGATAAGAGTTTAATACACCCAAGAGAGGTTTTTAATCCTGCGATTCAATTAAATTCAGCCGGCATAATTATAGCGCATAATCATCCGACCGGAAACCCTTTGCCAAGCATAGAAGACGAAGAAGTAATGGAAAGAATTATTAAAGCCGGCGAATTAGTAGGGATACCGATACTCGATTTTATTATAATAGGAGATAAGGATTACTATAGTTTTCATAAAAAAATAAGAAACAGCGTAAGAAACAAGTTATATGACGGTTATGTTGCTGAAGGAGCCCAGCTGACTTTATTTGATTTATTCGAAAGCGAAAAGACTAATTCTTTAAATAATTTTAGCAGTATAGAAAAAAATGATATCGACGTTAAGAATGAGGCTGCAGGAATTCATTTTACAAATACTCTGACGAAACCCAATAATCTTTCCGGTTATTTCCGATTACATAATAGAAGATATCTTGGAAACAAATACAAATTGCTTGGTTTTATAGAAGATATAGTCTCAGAAAAATGCGGTGCAATAGAATCATTTTGCGATATTTTTGCAGGCACAGGCGTTGTAGGAGAAAGATTCAATAATCATGGGATCAAAATAATTTCTAACGATATACTTTCCAGTAATTATGTATGTCTTAAAACTTTTTTAGAAATTAACACAATTAAAACTGATATTTCTGAAAAAATAGACTATTTAAATAGTTTAAAAGCAAATGAGGATAATTATTTTTCTAATAATTTCGGCAATACTTATTTTTCATTAGAAAACGCAAAAAAAATAGGGGCTATTCGTGAAGAAATAGATAAAATAGCCTTAAATGAAGACGAAAAAAATATACTTATATGCTCTCTAATATATGCGGCTGACAAAGTCGCTAATACGGTTGGGCATTACGACGCATTTCGTAAAAATATGGATATGTTGCAACCTTTGAAACTTTTAACGCCTTATATAAACTATTTGAATAACGAAAATAATGAAGTATATAAAAATAATGCAAATATTTTAATTAGAAAAATCTCCTGCGATGTGCTTTATATTGACCCTCCATACAATTCCCGCCAATATTCGGATGCTTATCATCTTTTGGAAAATTTAGCCGAATGGAAAAAACCAAAAGTTGAAGGCATAGCGAAAAAAATGGACAGGTCGCACATAAAAAGCCTATACTGTCTAAAAAATGCAGGACTTGCTTTTGAAGATCTTATTATTAACGCAGATTGCAAACATATACTGATATCATACAATAATACCAAAGAATCGAAAGACGGACGTTCTAACGCAAGAATAAATGACGATAAAATTATACAAACATTAGAAAATAAAGGCAGTGTAGAAATTTTTGAACGAAAATTCAAAGCGTTTAGTACGGGTAAAAGCTTCGATACAGGAAACATTGAAAGAATTTTTTACTGCAAAGTAAAATAAAAAATCAATAAATTTATGAAAAAACCTTGGTCTATTACTACAACCCTAAGAAACCCTGAAAGATTAAGAGACTTTTTAAAAGTCTTAAACCAGCTTGAAAATCATGAATGGAACATCGAAAATCAAAAAAAATACCAGATTCTTCTTATCAAAGAAAGATTATACGGTTACAGAAGCAATCAATTTTACAAAGGAATATCTCAAAATAACATCGACTTAATAGACAATCCTCAAAAAAATATTTCTTTCGATAAGGCAGAAGAAATATTCGAATCTAAAAAATATAAAGACTCTCCGATGAGAGGCAGGCAATCCATAAACCCGCTAAAAAAATTCGGGTTCGCTATAATAAAAGACGGAAAAATCGTCATCACCGATTTAGGAAAGCTTTTTTTAAATGAACAATTCGACATCGGAGAAATATTTTTTAAAAGTTTTTTAAAATGGCAAATACCTAATCCCGACAGCGATGACTACAGTTATAAAGAAGGATACGATATAAAACCTTTCATAGGAGTTTTACATCTTATCCGCCGTGTTAATGAGAAATATGCGGCGATAGGAAAAAGCGAAAAAGGTATCGGCAGGAGTGAATTCTCTTTATTATGCCCCGCCCTTATTAATTACAAAGATATAGACCTATATGCGGAAAAAATTATTGCTCTTAGAAAAAAACTTGAGGGTAAAAGTAATCAGCAAAAAATAGATATTTTTAATAAATACCGAAGTGAATTTGCAGCTGAATTCCTAGGAACTTCGAGTAATAAAGAAATAAACAAATTATTAAATAATCTTAAAGATTACGGAGACAACGCAATAAGATATTTTCGTCTTACGCGTTATATTTATATCAGAGGCGGAGGCTATTATATCGATTTGGAACCTAGAAGATCCATCGAAATAAACAAATTATTAAATTTGGATAACGCTAAATCTCAAATTTTTGAATCCAAAGAATATTACCATGGCTATATCTCCGATAATTCTAAACCGGAATTGCCATGGGAAAACATAAAAGAACTTTACGAAATATCGAATAAATTGTTAGAAGAAATAATACCGCTTGAAAAAAGATTAAAACTGCCTCGAAAATCATTTCCCGATTTAAAAAAATTGAACAAAGAAAGTATTAAAAAAATTATCGACGATTTAAGAGTTTATCGAAGACAACTTCAAGAAAAAGAAAATTATCTAAAATCACAGGAAATCGAACAAATTAAAAAATATATTGAAGAATTAAAAAACATAAACAAGTCCGATAATAAGTCTATTTTACTTGAAAAACTTATTTCACTCGGACTCAACGCTTTAAATGATGCTATAGAAATAAAACCTAATTATCCGGTAGGAGACGATAACGAGCCGACCTTTACCGCACCCGGAAATATGCCGGATATTGAATGTTTTTACGGACAACACAACGCAATCTGCGAGGTTACGATGTTAACCGGACGCAATCAATGGTATTACGAAGGACAGCCTGTGATGAGGCATCTGCGGGATTTTGAAAATAAACATAATGATAAAAATACTTTTTGTTTATTTATTGCCCCAAAAATACATCGTGATACGATAAACACTTTCTGGATGGCAATAAAATATGAATATGAAGGTAAAAAACAAAAAATTATCCCTCTATCCATAGATAATTTTATAGAACTTTTAAAAATACTAATCGAGATTAAGCAAAACGGAAATTTTTTGAAACACGATGAACTCTTTCGTTTATATAACAATGTCTTGGAAAAATCAGAAACTATGCCTAATTCAGATCAATGGCTGAAATATATTCCGAAAATCCTTACTTCTTGGAAAAAAAGCCTTAATTTAACTTAGACTTTTATGAAACTTAATATAATTTACAACGGCGACTGTATAGAGATTTTAAACAACGCTATAGAAGAAAATTCAATAGACCTTATTTTTGCAGACCCCCCTTATAATCTGTCCGGTAACGCTCTAAAATGGGTTGGCAATAAAACAGGCGGGGACTGGAATATGGTCAATGAAAATTGGGATAAGATTCCCGATATGGAATATTTAAGATTTACAGAAAATTGGATTAAAGGCTGTTACAAGGTTTTAAAGAAGTCCGGCTCGATTTACGTTGCTTCAAGTTATCACAATTTAGCAGAAATTATAATTACTTTAAAGCGACTTAAGTTTAAGATTAACAATATCATTACTTGGTATAAAACCAACGCAATGCCGAATATGACGAAAAGGGTATTTACGCATTCAACCGAATTTGTTGTCTGGGCGGTTAAAGGTTCAGGTTGGACTTTTAATTATGAGACGGCAAAAGAAATAAATCCTGAAAAACAAAAAGACGGAAAGGTAAAACAAATGCGGGATTTATGGGAGATGCCGCTTGTTCAGGGGAAGGAACGCATTAGGAGTATAGATGGAAAGGCTTTGCATCCTACCCAGAAACCCGAAGAAATGCTGAAAAGAATTATTCTTACTTGCTCCAAAGAAGGAGATATAGTTTTAGACCCTTTTTTGGGAAGCGGAACTACCGCATTTATTGCACAAAGATTCGGCCGAAAGTGGATTGGAATAGAAAAAGAAAAAAAATACGTCGAAATTGCCGAAAAGCGGCTATGTATTAAAAAATAAGTTGAAAAGGGGTCATTAAATGAAAAATACGATTGAAAAAAGATTTGCGGAAGCAATAGCGTTATTAGAACTTACTTCTAATAATGAAGAGATTTTAAGTACAGTTGAAAATATATCAAAAACCATTATTTCAGCTTACGATAAGGGCGGAAAGGTTTTTATCGCCGGAAACGGCGGGTCGGCGGCGGATGCCCAGCATATCGCGGCAGAGCTTGTTTCGAGGTTTTACAAAGAAAGAAAGGCTCTTGCTGCGGAAAGCCTTACGGTTAATACGTCAAATCTCACGGCTATAGCAAACGATTACGATTTTTCGGTTGTTTTTTCGCGCCAGCTCGAAGCAAACGCACGCAAAGGCGACGTCTTCTGGGGAATATCGACTTCCGGCAACTCCAAAAATATTCTATCGGCAATTAATACGGCAAAAAATATCGGCATGAAAATAATTGGTTTTACCGGCGGAGACGGCGGAAAAATGGCGGAACCCGGAATGTGCGACCTGCTTATTAAAATTCCGTCTAAAGACACTCCAAGAATTCAGGAAAACCACATTTTAATTGCCCATATTATATGCGAATTAGTAGAAAACAGTCTTTTTTAAAAAATTAAAACAACAAAATTAGGCATGCTGGCTGTCCGCAAAACTTCTTGCATCGAATAGCGACGAATAAAGCTTCATCGCATACATATCGGTCATGCCGCTTATGTAATCGGCGCACATTATTTGGAAAGCGGGATTGCCGTTTTTATCTTTTCCGAAAGAATCGTAAAATCCAAACTCGTAAAGTTCCTGAAAGTCGTCGGGATAAAGTTTAATATTATTAATATCGGAAAAAACTGCATAAAGCTTTTTTATTATGTTTTCGGCTTTATATCTGTTTAGAAGAATTTCCCTGTTTTCCATAACGAGACTGTAGGAAATCTGCTTGAGGGCGTTTATTTCCAAATCAACGCCGTTTTTCCAAATTAACGAATATTTGTAAGAATCGTCGTTATAGTTTAAGGGCATATCGAGTAAAAAATTATCCGATTTAGATTTTAATTTTTTAACTCCTCCTTTTCTTTCTTCTAAATCTATATTTAAAATAAACTTTGAAATATAGTTAGAAAAAAACTCCTTAAGATCGGTCTTGACTTTTATGTGATGCATAGTCCGGTCTTTTGCTTCTTGTTTATCGGCTGTTTCGCTATGTTTAATTCCCTTAATATTTTCGGAGCAATACGTCCCTTTTTCAAATTTTTTGTTTTCCGGAATATTAAAAATATTTCTTAATTTAAAAAAGAAATTATCGACCCGTTCGGTCATGGTATTAATTGTTTCGGTAGAATCTTTCAAAAAGCGGTCGCTTTCTCTAAGATATTTGTTTACTTTGAAATGCCCGCCTATATTTATGAGCTTAGATTCTACCCCGTCTTCTATGTCGTGCGTGGCATAAGCGATATCGTCGGCGGCGTTTAATATCTGACATTCAATGCATCTTGAAAATTCAAAAAATTTATCTTTGGCGGTTTTATTTTTTTTATCGTTAAAAAAACGGGAATATTTACTCAGATAATTTACAAAATCTTTTCCGTGGAGTTTTTCGAGTATAAATATATCGTCGTCGTAAATAAAATGCTTGTTTTTATCGGACAGGGAATATGGCATCTTATATTTTAAAATTCCGTCTATGGTCTTAAGAGAAGGATTAATTCCGTATATTTTATTGTTTTTTGAATCGTAAAACTTTTTTTCGAGAAAATTAAGTATCCTGATATTTTGGGCATTAGCTTCGAATCCTAGTTTCCAGTCCGTAGCTTTCTTTAACTCTTCGTTTATAATATATTCGCCGAGATGCCCGAAAGGCGGGTGTCCAATATCGTGGGCCAGCGAAACGGCTTCTATAAGGTCTAAATCTATACTTAAACCGTATTTTTTATTCAAAATAGACGTTAATGCTCTTGCTATTTGCGATACTTCCAGAGAATGCGTAAGTCTCGTCCTGTAATAATCCAGCGTAAAAACTCCGAAAACCTGGGTTTTATTCCTCATCCTTCTGAACGCGCTGGAATGTATTATCCTGTCCCTGTCGATTTGAAAAGGAGACCTTATCCCTTTTTCCTTTTTTTCCTTATCGGCATATCCGTAATCGAATACTCTTTCTTCTAACATCAAGCGCCGCCCCCGCTAAAAATTAAAAAGGTGTCAGCAACCGTGTTATTGTCAAGTAAAATATTTTACGGAAAAAGGTGTCAGATTTTATTTTACGCATACAAAAAGAAACAATGAAATATAAAAGATGTGCGTAAAATTAATCTGACACCTTTTTCCAAATTAATCCGACACCTTTTTATTAAATATTTTTTTAGTCATTATAGCATATTAGGGAATGTTTTTGTTGTTCTATTGCAGTATTAAAGTTTTAATCTTGCATTTATATTTAATTAAATATATACTATTCACACATTTTTGACAAATAATATCGGAGGAATCGTTTATGAAAAATACGGATAAAGAAAATAAAGACGAACACTCATTTTCAAAAGCAGAAATAGAATCGGCAAAAAAAGTACTAATAAAAATGAAAAAAGATATTTTTAAGGAAATAGATGCCGGCATAAAGGAAGGTTCTTCAAAAGACTCGACGGAATACCGCGGCGATAATTACGACATCGCTTCCAGCGAAAGGGACCGGGAGCTTATGTATATGCTTGGGGACAGAGAAAGGAAAAAAGTCAGGGAAATAGACAATGCGCTTTTGAAAATTAAAGAAGGAACATACGGCATATGCGACGAATGCGGCGAACCTATTTCAAAGAAAAGATTAAAAATAATACCTTATTCCAACTTATGCATAAACTGTCAGTCTAAAGCGGAAGAAGAAGAAAAGAAGCAGTTAAACGAAGATTATATCGACCACCTGAATACGCTTTCTTTAATAAACGACGACGACACATTTAAAGATTCCGACGAGTAGAGGATAAAAAAGACATAGATTCAAGAAGCGATTTAGAATAAGGATGCGACGGATTTTTAAAAAAATCGTCCGTTCCTGCAATCTCCATTATTTTTCCGCCGTACATAACGCATACTCTGTCTGCAAGGTGCCTGACCAATTTTAAATCGTGGGTAATAAATATATAGCTCATACCGGTTTCGTTTTTTAAATCCATCAGCAGATTTAAAATCTGGGCGGAAACGGAAACATCCAAAGCAGACACCGGCTCGTCGAGTATAAGCAGTTCCGGACGAACCGACAGGCATCTTGCTATTCCTACTCTTTGCCTCTGTCCGCCGGAAAGCATATGCGGATAGCTTAAAGCTATTGTTTCAGGTAATCCGACGATTCTAAGCTGTTCTGCGGCAAATTCCATCCTGTCTTTCTTTTTGTTCTTTATAATGCCGTTTCTGACAGCAGGATAAGATATTATTTTATATATCTTCTTTTTAGGATTTAATGACGAATAAGGATCTTGAAAAAGTATCTGTATCTTTTTCCTGAAATCTTTTTTTTTATTTTTATAATCCAGAATTTCGCCTTTAAAATATATCTTGCCGGAAGTTTTTTCGGTCAGCCCTAAAATCAACTTGGAAAGAGTCGATTTTCCGCATCCGGTTTCCCCGACTACTGCAAATATTTCATTTTTATAAACATCGAACGAAACGCCGTCAACCGCTTTTATAACGTTCTTTTTTATATCGAATAGCGTTTTATAATACTTATAATGTTTGGAAATGTCGGAAACCGATAAAATTACGTTGTTTTCCATATTTGATTTCATTTTGCGCCGCCGGCATTAAATTTAATACATCTTATGCCGCGCCCATATTTTACTCCATTTTCGGAATCCATAAAATTTCTAAAAGCTATGTCGTTTAAACATTCGTCGTCTCTTTTAAAACATCTTGAATAAAATCTGCACTTCCCTTTTTTAAAATCGTCTTTGGTCAAATAACCGCTTATATTAAAAAGCTTCTGCTTCGGAACGTAATCCGGAGAAAGAGAAGGAATACTTTTTATTAAAGAAATTGTGTATGGATGGGCGGGGTTATTTATTATATTTTCGGTGTTGCCGGATTCCATTATCTGCCCTGCATAAAATACGTAAGTCCTGTCGGAAATGCTTCTTGCGACGGTAAGGTCGTGCGTTATAAAAATAATACCGACGTTGGATTTTTCTTTTATTTCTTTAATTAATTTTAAAACCTGAAGCGACGTAGTAACGTCTAAAGCAGTCGTAGGCTCGTCGGCTATCAAAAAACACGGATTAAGCACCATAGCCATAGCTATCATAACTCTCTGGCGCATGCCGCCGGAAAGCTCGTATGGATAAGAATTAAATCTTGCAAGCCCGTCTATATTCATATAATTTAAATATTTAACGGCAATGTCTTTTGCCTCTTTTTTTGACATTTTTTTATGGACTAAAATTGCTTCGGTTATCTGCTCCCCTATTTTCATTACGGGATTTAAAGACGTATTGGGATCCTGAAATATCATCGATATAATTTTACCGCGCACATCCGTTAACTCGTCGGGCTTAAGCTTTAAAATATCCTTCTCGCTATCCTGAGATTTACACTTTATTTTAATTTCTCCTGAAACTATTTTTGAAACGCCCTGCGGATTAAGTTTTAAAATAGATAAGCCCAAAAAAGATTTACCGCTGCCGGATTCGCCTACTATAGATACTACTTCGCCTTCATCGACCGATAAAAATATAGAATCGACCACGTTGATGCACTCGTTTTCGTCTTTACCCGCGCATAATTCGACTGTTAAGTTATTTATCTCTAAGCCCATATAAAAAAACCATCGGAAAAAGGTGTCAGATTAATTTTACGCAAAATATTTTACCTTTAATTGTTTCTTTTTTTATATGCGTAAAATAAAATCTGACACCTTTTTCTTGACACCTTTTTCTATTATTTTGTTTGACACTTTTTTTAAAATTACATTTTTTCTAAAACCGGAATACACAACAGATTCAAGACGGAAACTAAAACCGTTTTAACAGAGGACAACATTGCAATCCTAGGCTTTAAATAATTATAATCTCTGCCTATAAGCCTGTAATTTTGATAATATTTGTTAAAATGCGAAGCAAGGTCTAAAGCAAAAGAGCTTAATACCGACGGCTCGTTTTGCTCGACCGCCGAATGAAGAGCCGTCTTAAATCCATAAATTTGTTTGGCTATCAAAAAAATATCGTCAAAATCTGCATCGCTTTTTGAAAACGAAAAACTTTGAGCGTCGTTTTTTAAATTCGTTTCATTTCCGCTAAGTCTGTTTAAAAGACTGTTTATTCTTGAAACGGTATATTGAAGATAAGGTCCTGTCTGACCTTCGAAAGACAAAACGTTATCCCAGTTAAAATTTACGTCGGTAGTCCGTCTTGTTTTTAAATCGTTAAAAATAACCGCCCCTATGCCTACTTTTAAAGACGTTAAATATATCTGCTTCTTTTCGGTTTCGGTTCGCTCTTTTTTTCGTTCATTAATTAAACCTTGTTTTTCACCGTTTTCCGTCGCCGCTCTTATTCCTTCCATTCCTTCAGTCAGTTTTTTGGTTGCATCGTTAATTTCGGCGGAAAGATTATCTTCTAAAATTTTCAGTCTTTCTTCAAGTTTTTCTTGAGCTTTAAGGCGCGCTTCTTCTATATAGTCTTCCAGAAAAACTAAATTGCCTTTTCTTGTCGACATGCCGATAATTCTGCCGAACTTTACATGAACCAACCTGCCGTCTATCATAGAAGCAAAATATTTAAAGTTTTTACCGTCTTTTATTTTCTCGGCGTCTTCTTTCAATATGCCGAATATGCCGAATAGCTGGCTGAAATGAAGGGCCTGTTCGGAGCCTACGACGTAAATCATCTTATCGAAATTATATTTTGCCATTCTAGAAACCGCCGTAACTATATCCCTCGAAAGGTAAAGGGACGTTCCGTCGCTTTTAGCAATCAGGGCGGGCGCTTTAACGCCTTTTACATTCACTATTACTGCACCTTCGCTTATTTCGGCTATGCCGCTTTCCAGTAAAATTTCTTTAATATCTTTTGAAAATTCCGCGCTTTCGGCTTCTCCTTCATACGAGTCGAACTCTATTCCTATAGATTGATAAATTCTTTTAAATTCTTCTATGCTTAGTTTTCTAAAAATTTTCCATAAATTATACTGCCCCTCCGCGGTCCCGCAAAAAAAATTTTTATTTTCTTCGGAAAGCATTATGTTTTCTGACGCATTGGATGTATCGGCTTCTGCGGACGAACCTTTATTAATATTTTTCGACATTGTACCGTCTAAACCGTTTATTGCACCGATATATTCTTCAAAACTGCGTTTATTTACCGACATAAAATCTTCAAGCGTTTTAAACCTGTTTTTAGCCTCTTCTTCGACGGTTAAATCGGTTTGTTCGTCTTTGTGTATTCTGACGTAAAGCTCGTATAAAACTTTTACGGGGTCTTTTTCAAATTCGGAAAAATTTATCTCGCCGTAACGACAAAACGCCGTAATAAGTTTCCCGAACTGGGTTCCGAAATCTCCAAGATAATTTATCTTTATAACTTTATGCCCGTAAAATTCATAAATTTTCGACAAACTCATCCCTATTACCGTAGAACGCAAGTGTCCTACTCCAAATGGTTTTGCTATGTTAGGCGACGAAAAATCTATGACGACGGTCAGAGGTTTTTCCGTAACGCCGCCGCCGTAATCGGAACCAAAATCAATGACTTCCTTAACGACTTCGGAAACGAATTTTTCTCTTTTTACAAAAAAATTAACGTAAGCTCCCTTTATTTCTATCCTGTCGAAAAAACCTGCTATTTCACTAAAACGACGGGTACATAAATTATATAAATCGGCGGCGGCCGTTTCCGGTTTGCCTTTAAATCCGTAATTTTGCAAATAATAAGCGGCAAAACAATAATCGCCGAAAGAATCGTCGGGCGGATTTTTGATTAATTTTTCGGCTTGCGGTTTTGAAACTTCTATTTTTTTTTCGGCTTCAATAACGTTTATAATTAAAGTTTTCAGCGTTTCCTTAAATATATCCATTTTTTGTTCCTTATTATATTATAAATAATTTTAATTTATATTAATATTGTTAAGATTGAATTATTAAGAATTATTTTGCTTATACCAATTATACCAATTAAAAGACTTTAAAAAAATAATTAATTTGATATAATTAAAAAGAAGCGGATTTATTTCTTTAGGATTTGGATATTGACTAATTATGGACAATGAAAATAAAGACAAATATATATGCGAAGCATGTCCTTATATTTACGACCCCAAAAAAGGCGATCCGGAAAGCGGAATACCTCCGGGAACGCCTTTCGAAGATATACCCGAAGATTGGGTCTGTCCCATATGCTTAGTAGATAAAACTCATTTTAAAAAAATAGACAAAGTAAAAAATAAATAAAATAATTTAATTAATTAAGGTTTAAAATAGGAGATTTTTAATGGCTTTAAATGAAGAAATTGCTTTACCAAAGTATCAGTGCGATGTTTGCGGATATATATATGATCCAGAAGTAGGCGACTCTATAGGAGGCATTGAGTCGGGAACTCCTTTCGAAAAACTGCCGGATGATTGGGTCTGCCCCATATGCGGAGCAGACAAAACTCATTTTCATAATTTTAACGCTTAAATTTTATTTACAAAATTGCATAGCGATATTGACATTATTAATAAATATGATAAAATTAGGTTATGCGTTTAATTAAACTAATTTTTTTAACGGTTTTCGTCTTTGCGATAGTTGCTTTTTCGGCGCAAAATTATGCCGAGGCGATGTCATACCGGAATTTTGTCAAAAAAGTAAACGCCGCAAGGGAGATAGGAAATCCTAATGCCGCGGTAACTATTATTGCGTACACTGATTTTCAGTGTTACTGGTGCAGAAAGTTTGAAGAATACGACTTTCCCTACATATTAAAACATTATATTAATAACGGCAAAATTTACTTGGAATTTAGGGATTTCCCTCTAACCCTTATACACAAATACGCCTTTAAAGGAGCGGAATATGCAGACTGTGCAGCTCTTCAAGGAAAGTATATGCCCATAAGGAGTCTTCTTTATAAAGACCAAGACTTTTGGAGCAGTATAGGAGATATTTATTATTTTCTTAAAATACATGCAGGAAAAATAATCAATATGTCTGAAGAAGAGTCCTGCGTTAAAAGCGGACTGCCGAAAAGGCTTATTAAAAGCAATATAAATTCCGGTATGAGCGCAAAAGTAACCGGAACGCCGACTTTTTATATATACAGAGGACTAATTCTTTATAAAAAAGTAGTGGGATATAAGCCTCTGCCGTTAATGATTAAAATTCTTAACGGAGCATTGCAATAATAATAAAGAAAAAGGTGTCAGATTAATTTTACGCAAAATCTTTTATCGTTGATTGTTCTTTTTCGAATGCGTAAAATTAATCTGACACCTTTTTCTTTTCTATATATTCCCCGTAATATAATTTATTTTTTCCTGCGAGTTATCCTGAATTTTTTTAATATCTTTTAAAATTTTAGAAATAAATTTTTCCGTTTCGGCGACGGCGGATTCCATTTTTATTCCTAAAGCAAGATATGACGCCATACAGCCTGAAAAAGCGCATCCGGTTCCATGCACCTGTTTTCCGATATTTATTCTTTTGCTTTCGTATATATAAAATTCGTTTTTTGAGTTTAAAAGTAAATTTTTTATAACATTTTCTCCCGATTCTTCGTTAATATGCGAACCTTTAATTAAAATATTTTTAATTTCAGGAAATTTTTTTCTTATAATTTTTGCCGCATTTTTCATTTCTTCCAAGTTTTTAATTTCCGTTCCTGAAATAAGTTCGGCTTCTTTAACGTTGGGCGTGATTACGGATGCATGTTTAAACAAAGGTATTAAAAAATCGGGATAGCGGTTTTTATTCACTATTATAGAGTTGGAAGTGGAAACATATACGGGATCGACCACTAAAATTTTTACGCCGTATTTATCTATGAAACCGGACAGCATAGAACTCTGTCTATCGTCGTAAATTAAACCGGTTTTTACCGCATCTACTTTAAAATATTCAAATACGGCTTCCAGCTCCGCCGAAAAAAAAACGTCGGAAACCCGTTCTATTTTATATATTTTATCGGGATTCTGGGCAGTCATAGCCGTAACGGCGGATAAACCGAAAATTCCAAGCTTAGAAAAAATCTTAGCATCGGAAGTTATACCGGCTCCGCCGGAACCGTCAAAACCTGCAACGGATAAAATTTTTAACGTCAAAATATTTTCGCCTTCTTTTTTTTAAAATCCCTTATGCTCGTTAAAATATCGTAAACTTCCGAAGCGCTCCCCGTATTTAAAATATCCGATTTTTTTGCCCAGCCTTTTCTGGCTATACCGATTCCGTAGTTAACGAAGCGTATTCCTTCTGTTTTGTGTGCGTCCGGATTAATTGAAAGCATAACGTTTTTCGATAAAGCCGATTTTATATGCCTCCAGTCGATATCCAGCCTTTTCGGATTAGCGTTGAGTTCTATAACGGTTTTAAACTCGGAAGCGAAGTCTAAAATCCGCCCTATATTTAAAGGATATTCTTTTCTTTCTAAAAGGAGTCTGCCGGTAAGATGTCCTATCATAGTCGTGTAAGGATTTTTAATTGCTTTAACTATTCTTTCCGTCATAAGAGATTCCGTCATATTAAAATTAGAATGCACGGATGCTATGACGAAATCGAGTTTGGACAGGGTTTTTTCATCGTAGTCCAAATTGCCGTCAGGTAAAATGTCCGATTCTACGCCCTTAAAAATTTTAATTTTATCCGCATATTTTTTATTAAGCCTGTCGATATATTCGATTTGAGATTCAAGTTCGTCTGCGGAAAGCCCGTTGGCATAATGGGCGGATACCGAATGATCGGAGATGCCGGCGTATTCGTATCCGAGTCTTATACATTCTTCTACCATAGCTTCCATACTTTCTTTTCCGTCGGTATAAGTAGTATGAATATGAAAAACTCCGCGCAGGTCTTTTTCTTCTATAAGAGCCGGTATTCCGCCGTTTAACGCCGCATCGAGTTCCCCCGCTCCTTCCCTTAATTCCGGCGGAATATACTGCATCCCGAAAACTCCGTAAAATTCCCTTTCGTCGTTTACTTCTATTTTATTTGTTTTGCTTTCGGAAATATCCGCGCCGGAGTCTTCGTTTTTATTCCTTTTAAATATGCCGTATTCGTTTATCTTGTAGCCGTTAGCTTTTTCTAACAACCTCAACTCTTCGTTATGCATTTTGGAGCCGGTAAAATGATGAAAGGCATAAACGAAATCTTCGCGGGGTACTATCCTAAAATCGACGCGTATGCCGCTCCTTAAAATTATGCTTGTTTTAGTTTCTCCGGAAGATTCCGTTCTTAAAATTTCCGGATATTTAAACAGCCTCTCGAAAAACAGCTGTTCTTTCCCTGTGGCGACGGAAAGCACTATGTCTATATCTCCGACGGTTTCCATTTTTCTTCTTAAGGAACCAGCCGTCTGAATATCCAATATAATTTTCTGCGGCGTATTTTTAAGATAATATTCAAGCATTAGCGCTTGATTTAAAGCGTCCGGATATAAGAATCTGGTTTTAAAAATATTAAATTCTTCCACAGATTTTTTTAAATTTTCTATAGACTTTTCTCCGAAACCATGGATATCTTTTAATTTGCCTAATTTTAAAGCATTTTCCAAATCGGCCGCGCTTTTAATATTAAAATTTTCATATAAAAGCATTGCCTTTTTAGGCCCTAATCCCCTTATTTTTAAAAGCTCGAATAAGCCGTCCGGCACCGATTTTAGAAGTTCGTCGTAATAAGCAAGGTTTCCCGTTTCTACAAGCTCTTTTATTTTAAGATGCAGGTCTTTCCCGATACCCGGGATATTTAAATTTTTTCCCTCTATAATAATATCGGATAAATTTTCTCCCAGCCTGCTTATTGCTGCCGAAGCATTTAAATATGCCCTTATTTTAAAAGGATTTTCGCCTTTAATTTCCAGTATTTCGGCTATATGTTCGAAAATTTCGGCAATTTCCGCATTAGTCATAACTTTTTATTTATATATAATTTGTATATGCTCATTCAATTATGTTATATTATATATTAAATTTAATTAAACTAAAACTAAAACTATGGATATATTGCTGCTTAAATTTTTAACCGACGTTATAGATGTCGCGAAAGATATTCTTTATATATATATGTGGGTAATCATTATTAAAGCCCTGCTTTCGTGGGTAAATCCCGACCCTTATAACCCCATAGTCCGCTTCATTAACGATATTACCGAACCGGTACTTAATAAAGTAAGGCTAATACTTCCCGTAGGCTCTTCTTTTGCTTTCGATTTATCTCCTTTAATAGTCATACTAATAATAATAGCCTTAACTCAGCTGCTAAATTTTATAGAATACAGATATATTATGCAAAATATACCGTTTATAATTTTGAGGCGCTGACTTTTACCTTTTTATATTTATATATTTATATATAATTAATCGATTTTAACGCAGGAGTTAAAATTATGGAACTTTCTCCAATAGAAATAAGATCGCAAAAGTTTTCAAAAAAAATTAAAGGATACGACGTAACCGAAGTCGAAAATTTTCTTGAAATAATAGCAAAGGATTTAGAAAAACTTTACGGAGAATACTACGGACTGAAAGAAGAACTCGTCAAAAAAAATCAGGAGATTGCGGATTACAAAGAAAAAGACAAGTCTATAAGCGAAGCAATACTTATGGTGCAGTCGGTTTCAAACGACATCAAGAAAGCGGCTATTATGGAAGCGGAATCTATAAAAAACAGGGCGGTTTCGGAATCCGAAAACATAATAAAAGACGCAAACAAAAAATATGCCGAGATTGCCAAAAATATCGAGGAACTGTTAAACAAGCGGATAATTATAGTAAATTCTTTAAAAAATCTACTGCAGACTAATATTGATATAGTAAACAGGGAATCGGAAAAAAAACTCGAGATTTCTTTACCGGAAGAACCGATAAAAATAGACGCTTCCTCCTATATTAAGGGCAGTGCGGAACTTAAAGAGGACTCTTCCGGTAATACCGCCGAAGTAAAAAAAACCGGCGAAAATTACGACCTTGCAGATTTTCTAAAAAATAGCGGAATAGAAAAAAAAGACGGTGAAGAGGAAAAAGAGGAAAGTTCGAAAACGGAAACCGGCGAAAAAAGTATGGAAGAAATGCTGGGCGATATTAATAAATTTTCTTTCTAAGACTTATATTTATTTATATTATGTGATATACTTACATTATATAATATATGCCGATGGATATTAATTGCACGGATATGCGCCGCATTAAATTTTTTATTTATCGTTAATTTTAATTAACATTAATCATCTAGATGTAGAGGTAAAAAGTATGAAAATATTGCTTATTCAGCCGAATAATACAAGCACTATAGGATTAAATAACGTATCTATAATAGAACCTACCGGATTAGAAGCCATAGGAGGAAGCCTTCTCAGAGACGAGCACACAGTTAAAATAGCAGACTTAAGAGCCGTAGATTACGACCCCGACAAATACTTAGAAGATAAAATAAAAAGTTTTAAACCGGATGCGGTCGGTTTTTCATGTTCGTTTACTCCTGACGTGTACAGGACTATAGAACTTGCAAAACGGGTGAAAAACGAATTCGGAATCCGCTACGTTTTCGTCGGCGGACATCACGTTTCGGTATATCCTTACGATTTTAACGTTAAAGAAATAGACGCTATAGTAATAGGGGAAGGCGAATATACCGTTAGGGATCTCGTCGGAGCATTTTCTTCGAATACGCCTCTTTCAAACGTTAAAGGCATAATATACAACGAAAACGGCAATCAGATAAAAACGCAGGAAAGACCGCTTCTTAAAAACATAGACGACCTTCCTTTCTTTGCAAGGCATCTTACGGAGGAATTCAGAAAAAAATACTATCTGGGCATCAGGACTTCGCTGGCATGCTTAGAAACGGCAAGGGGATGTCCCTTTAAATGCGATTTTTGCAGCGTTTGGAATTTTTACGGCGGCTCTTACAGATCTAAATCGCCTGAGCGGGTAGTATCCGAATTAAAAGAAATTAAGGAAGATTACATACTTGTCACCGACGATAACTTCTTCAGCGACGTTAAACGGGCAAAAAAAATAGCCGAACTTTTAAAAAAAGAAAAAATATATAAACTATATACTATACAGGCAAGGAGCGATACGATAGTCAAGCATCCCGAACTTATATCGCAGTGGAAAGAAATGGGGCTGTCAAATATTTTTATCGGGTTCGAAAGCATAGACGACGATAAACTTAGCAGTATAAATAAAAGCAACTCTTCGCTAAACAATGAAAAAGCATACTATATTGCAAAAAAACAGAATGTCGCCGTAACCGCTTCTTTCATAGTTTCTCCGGATTTCACTAAGATGGATTTTAATAAATTGATGGGCTTCGTTAAAAGGCTCAAGATAAGCGTGCCTGTATTCTCCGTACTTACGCCTCTTCCTGGAACAAAACTTTATAACGAATTAAAGGATAAATTAACCGTTAAAAACTATTCTTATTATGATCTGTTCCATCCTGTTTTAGAAACCGTCTTATCAAGGAACGATTTTTTTAAAGAATTTTCAAATCTGTATAAAACTTCGTATAAAAGTTTAAACTTAAGGGCAAACGATATTTTTTTCATTATCAAATACATACTTTCCGGAAAAATGCCGATTACGCATATGTTTAAACTGAAAAAATCTATGAAAAATATTTCGACCCCTATGACTTATATAAATTCATTGCTTCTGGAAAACAAAAATTAATTATTGCAATTTTTATTTTAAAATATTATAATTTTTATTTTAAATAATAAAAGGACTTTTAAGGAGGGTTTTATAATTGGCTAAGAAAAATTTTTTAAAAGAGATCGTTCACGAATTTTCAAAAAAATACGAAACCTTAATTATTTTAAATCCGGATACCGACGAATCGGGTTTAAATAAATTGATCGATAAAATAAAAGACGTTATGTCTAAAAACGGCGCCGAATTTATAAATTTTGAAGACTGGGGCGCCAGAAAACTTTCATACGACATTAAAAAGTTAAACAGAGGCAAGTTCGTACTTATCCACTTCAACGCAAAAGGTTCGTTTATAAAAGAACTCGAAAGAAACTTAAGGATTTGGGACGAATGCATAAGATTTCAAACCGTAGTATTTACTAAAGATATAGAAACAAAAAAAGAAAACGCGGAAATAATGGAGGAAGCCGTTAATGAATAATTTCCAAAATAAAAAAAGTTCTAAACCGGCAGGAGCAGGTTTTGCCCGCAGAACATATACCAGGAAGAAAATATGCAGATTCTGCGCCGACGAAAGTTTAAAAATAGACTACAAAGATTCAAGGCTCATGAGAAATTTCGTCTCGGAAAGAGGAAAAATTATGCCTAGAAGAATTACCGGAAATTGCGCGTATCACCAGAGAAGAGTTTCCAAGGCTATAAAAATGTCTAGAACCGTTTCGATAATGCCCTACACTTCCGTTAATATTTAATGTTAACGTCAAAAAAAATTATTTTAACAGTACTCCTTTCGATTTTATTGTTTTTATTTACATTAAATTCAATAAACGAAGGAGTATACTCTTTTATAAATCCTTTTTTTTACTTGTATTACGGAATTACCGTAATACTTTTATTTTCGACGGCAGGCTTGCTTTCTTCAGCCGCAATTTTTTTTTCATTCGCGGCGGGAATGATTTTTTTAATATATTCGGGGGCGGACGTTTTTCACGGCTATTTGAATCACGCATTATTCGGCAATTTTTTTATATCGACGGTACTTATTCAATTTTTAGTATTTTTAGCAATTCCGTTTTTCTTTTCTTTTTTGATTTTAAAAGGCTATAAAATTGCAAAATCTATTTATATACCGGTTTTAGCGATATTTATTGTTTTTTATTTGATAGCGGCGATTTATATTTATAATCACGGCATAAACATAATTGAATCCGTTAATTTTTTTTCCGTCCTTATGACTAAAAAACTTATGTACACATATGCGAAAATGGGAATGAAATATTTTACGACGGCAAAAATGCAGGCATTAATTTCAAAAACGTTAAAAATTATACTATTCCTCCTACCGTCTATATTAATTATTTTTTCATGGATGAGCATATGGATTTGTTTTGTTTTTTTAAAAAAAATCTCAAAAAAAACAAATTTATTTTTTTACGGTTTAAAAGAAAATTTACTGCTTTGGAGGTCTTCGGACTATTTTTTGCTTGTTCCTATAACAGGAATAATAATTTCTATTTTTTCTGTTGGAATATTTAAATTTATAGGATATAATATAATTTTATTAGCTTCTTCGGTTTATTTAATTCAAGGATTAACTATTATTTCTTATTTTTTCGGAAAATTTAATATTAATGTTTTTTTAAGAATACTAGGATATGCAGTAATTTTTATCTTCAGCAATCCGCTTATTATATTTATTATACTAACCGGAATTTTCGATATGTGGTTTAACTTTAGAAAAATAGACACTAACAAGAAGGAGGTTTAGCGTTTAACATGAAAGTAATACTTAAAGAAGATGTTCATAATTTAGGATTTATGGGGGAAACCGTTAATGTTGCGGACGGCTACGCAAGAAATTTTTTAATGCCTAAAAATCTCGCAATACCTGCAACAAACGCAAATATTAAAACGGTGGAACACGAGAAAAAAATAATAGAAAAAAAGAAAATCAAAATAGCCGCCGAACTTACCGAAATTAAAAATAATTTAGAGAAAGCGGATATTACCATTCCCGTTAAAGTAGGAGAAAACGAAAAAATTTTCGGCAGTATTACTTCTATGGACATTGAAAATAAACTGAAAGAAGCCGGTTTTAATATAGACAGAAAAATAATCGCTCTCGAAAACCCCATCAAAGAGCTTGGCGTTCAAACGGTTAAAATAAAATTATCTAAAGATATTGCGGCAGACGTAAAAGTTAACGTCGTGCCGGAAGTTTAAGATTATTGCCATTATAACGTTCATTTAGTTTTCGCCGATTTTATTATATTATGCAGAACAATGAAAGAAAAAAAAGGTTAAAACAAAGTGAACAAATAACTTCTATGAATAGCGGCATTTCTAAAGACGGTATTTTAAACATAGTGCCGCCGAATTCCATAGATGCCGAAAAAGCTTTGCTTTCCGCAATACTCATCGATAATTCTCAGGCAAATTCAGTTTTAGGAATTATAAATCCGGAAGATTTTTACGACAGCGTTAATGCAAAAATATTCCGGATTATATCTAAATTAAGCGAAAAAAACGAGCCTATCGATATTATCACTATTCTCCATAGTTTAGAGAAAGAACAGGACTCGCCGGACAACTCTTCGGACTTTAATTACGGAAATTACCTGACGTCTCTTTTTGAGCTGCCCGCTGGACTTTTTAATATCGAGCAGTATTCAAAAATAGTAAAAGAAAAATCTACGTTAAGAAATCTTATTAACGCTTCTAATAAAATCAGGCAGAAATGCTATGAGCAGAACGAAGATATCGAAAATATTATAGATTTTACGGAAAAAACAATTTTTGACGCTACGCAAAAAGATGCGCCTAAAAACTATGCGGAAGTTTATCCGCTGATAATCGATTACTTCAAAAAACTTACTTCAAAAAAAAGCGACAACGACGTAATTACCGGTATTCACAGCGGTTTAAACTATTTAGACGAATACACCAACGGATTTCAGCCGTCCGATCTGATTATAATAGCGGGAAGACCTTCTATGGGGAAAACTGCTCTTTCTCTTTGCATAGCAAAAAATATAGCAGTAAAAAAAATACCGGTGGCGTTTTTCTCTTTGGAAATGTCTAAGGAACAGCTTGCAACGCGTCTTTTGGCAATGACCGCAAAAATAGATTCTTCTTTTCTTCGCAGAGGCAAAATACATAACCCCGACATTGAAAATATTCATAAAGCGCTTGAGATTCTTGAAGACATACCGATATACATAGACGACAGCGCAGGAATAACCGTTACAGAACTTAGGGCTAAAACGCGCAGGTTAAAAAGAGAAAAAAACATTGAATTAGTTATAATCGATTATCTTCAGCTTATGCGGGCTTCACACAATATAGAATCGAGAGAGCAGGCTATAGCCGAAATATCGCGCTCGTTAAAAGGCCTTGCAAAAGAGCTTAATATTCCGGTAATTGCTCTTTCGCAGTTAAACAGAATGGTGGAGTCAAGGCAGGACAGAAAACCCCAGCTTGCGGATTTAAGGGAATCCGGAGCGATAGAACAGGATGCGGATTTAATTATGTTCGTTTACAGGGAGGAAGTTTACAAAAAAGATACGGAAAATAAAGGCGTTGCAGAATTAATAATAGGAAAACAGAGAAACGGTCCTACCGGCATAGTTAAACTTTCTTATATAGACAAATATACGTCTTTTGAAAATCTTGCATATGAAGATAGAGAGGCTTATATCTAACCGTCTCTTATTTGATACAATGAAAATATCCTAAACGGATGAAGATAATGCGGCGGCGCCGATAATTCCGGCATATTCTCCTAAGGAGGATCTTAATATCTTAAGGTTCGACGAAGATGCTTTAAGAGACCTTTTAAGCGTTTCGGCTCTTACTATGTCGAATAGTTCCGGAATTCCGTCTAAAACTCCCCCTCCTAGTATTACGGCGCAAGGACTTAATAAATTTACTGCGCTTGCCACGCCGTCGGAAAGATATTCCCCTGTTTCCTTAATTAAACGGACTGCTTCCTTAGAACCTGCCTTATATGCTTTTGCTATAGATTTTGCGGTTATAGATTCTATAACGCCCCCGCTTTCGTTTATGACGTCTTGAAAAGCAGGGCGGTCTGCATAGGCTCTTTCTATGGCTATCGACGCAATGCCGTGTCCGCCGGCATATGCCTCCAAACAGCCATAATTGCCGCAGGTACACTTTCTGCCGCCGGAAACTATCCTTGTATGCCCTATCTCTCCTGCCGAATTAAAACATCCTGTATATAGACCGCCGTTTATAATTATACCGGAACCAATACCTGTCCCAACAAAAATACATATCAGATTATTAAAGCCTTTTCCCGCTCCGTATTTCCATTCCCCGTAAGTAATAGCGGCTAAATCGTTTGCAACTAATATATTATTTAATCCAAGTTCTTCTTCAAGCCCCTTTTTAAGGGGAACATTATGCCAGTTTAAATTAGGAGAAAAAATTATGTTTCCGGATTCGGCGTCTATCTGACCTGCTATGCCGATACCAAGCGTTTTTACGTTATATTTTTTGTTATCGTATAAAAATTTCTTAATATTACGTATTATAAAATCGACGTCCGCTGCTTCCGGCATTAATATGCGTACGTCAGACTCCGGCTTGCCGCCGCCGCCGAAAATTCCTAATCTTAAATTAGTGCCGCCTATATCTACTCCTGCAGTATAAATTGAATTATTGCTCATCTTCGGTTATCTCGAATTTTTTGCCGCCGTGCTCGCCGATAATTCTGTTTCTTCCGCTATTTTTGGCTTCGTATAGAAAGTCGTCGGCTATTTTTAAAATATCGTCAACCGTATTAATATTATCGTCGGGAAGAGAAGCTATTCCTATTGAGACGGTAACTTCTCCTTGAATCTGGGTAAAATTTTGTTTTCTTATTAAATTTTTTATTTTCTTTGCTGAAATAACGGCTCCGTTAAAATCCGTCTGAGGTAAAATAATAACGAATTCTTCGCCGCCGTATCTGACGGCAGTGTCTATAGTTCTTATGTTGCGGTTTAAAATACCGCCTATTTTAGACAGGACGGTATCTCCGGTTTTATGTCCGTAAAAATCGTTAATACGCTTAAAATGGTCGATGTCTAAAATCATAACGGACAAGCTGTTTCCGTATCTTTTTGCTTTATTAAATTCAAGTTCTATAACTTCGCCCATCTTTCGTCTATTATAAAGTCCTGTAAGTTCGTCGGTTATAGAAAGTTCGTTAATTTTACGGTGAATCCTCGCATTATCCAAAGATACGGAAAGTTCTTTGACGGCATGCTCTAAAAACGCTATATCTTCTTTTTTAAAACCGTAAATAGAAGATACCATCAGTACGCCCACGTTTACGCCGCCTATATAAAGCGGAAGCCAAACTATATCTTTCGGAAACACTTCACAGAAACCGTAATCTATAGCCATGCCTTCGCCTCCTCTTTCCATAAGCTTTTCCTTAAAAATCATAGCGTTTTCCGGAATATCGTGAAACCATATCGTTTTTCTGTCTTTAAGGCAGTGTCCCGCCATTCCTTCGTAAGCGTTTATTTTATTTGCGATAAATTTTCTTATCCCGTAAAATTGATAGGGTATTAAATAGCCTTCTTCGGCGCTTTCCAAAGTTAAATCGTCGTCCGTACTGCTGCTATCGCCGCTATTTAAATCCGATTTTTCATTATCGCCTTCATGATTGCCTGATTCAGAATTACCTGCTTTAAATTTTCCGCTTTTACTGTATATATAAATTATTCCCGAAGAAATATTCAGCAACTCTTCTAAAATATTTAAAGTGGAAGATATTATCTTGTCGAAATCCAAAGACCCGACTAAAAAGTCCGAAAACAAATTATATTTCTCCATTCTTTCTTCTCTGTCTTTAACGGTAGCGGCCATTTCCGTAAAACCTTTTCCTATCGATTCAAACTCGTCTTTGGTATCGATTATAAGCTTTGTGTTTAAATCGCCCGAAGTAAATTCTTTAATTGCCGTTCTTAAAGCGGAAATAGGATTTAAAGTGTCTTTTGAGGCAAAGTAAGATATAACGAAAGATATTAAAAGTCCTATAAATATTATAAATATAGCATATTCAGCCGTTTTTCTGAACAGCGTTTCATAGCGCCTGTTAGAAATAAATACCGCGATAGAACCTATAGTCTTTCCTTTTATATTTTTTATGGGATGAAAAGCGGCAAAAACGGTTTCTCCATTGTAATTCAACTCTTTTATAAAATCCTTGCCGGACATAATCTTCTCGTGAATATATTCGGGAAGTCTTGAACCTATGCCGAAAATATTCCCCGGTATTTTCAGGGTGCTTAAACATACCTGCCTGTTAAAAAGAGAGGCAAATACGGCGGTTTTTAAATGATACTCGTTATAAATAGTTTCGGGAAGATACGCATTGTTGTTTAAGCTTATCAATCCGAATATGGAACCGACCGTACGTCCGTCGTGTATAAAAGGTACAACGGTTACCAGAAACATATTGGAAGTGCCATTAGACAGTTTAATGCCCATATCGATAAGCGTAGATTTTCTAATAATAGCGGTCTTCACGATAGGAAAACCAGTCCTGAACGCTTTAAATATTATGCCGTCTAAAGACGGCTTAAGACCTTTTCCGTCTCCGGTAACAGACGACGTTATATGGCCTTCGCCGTCTGTTATTCCTATATAGTCGGCGAAACTAAAAGCTTTTTTGTAAGATTTAATTAAAGAATTTTGAAAAAATATATTTTTATCAATAACCGCTTTTATCAGATAAGGGTTGTTAGAACTTATCAAAAAAGCATTCTTTAGACGGTTTGCCTGAGAATAGTAAATCCTTTGCGCTCCGCTTAACGTTATACGCACTTTGTTTAAATTTTCTTTTTTTGTCTGATTTTTAAAAATATAAGTGTTTGCAACGGATAAAAGTATAAGAGGTATTAAAATGGATAACGAAAAAGACAGAATAAGCTTTGTCCTTATGGACATCTTAGGCCTGTATTTAACGGAATATTTTATTTCAGACATGTTGTTTTTTAATATGTTTCTTTCATATTAATTTAACTTATAATATATTTAAAGATTTTATAACTTTTATAAAAATTTGCAAGCAATTTTTTTTTAATCTTTTATCAAGTTAATTACAAACTGTTTTGCCGTCCTCCCCGATCTGGAACCCTTAATTAAAGCAAAATTAAGAGCATTTTTTCTGATTTCGTCCATATCGAGAGAAGATATTTTTATACCGTATTTCTTTATATAAAGTTCGACTATTTTTAAAAACGTATCCTGGCTGAAACTGTAAAGCCCATATGACAGACCGAATCTGTCGCTTAAAGAAAGCCCTTCTTCCGCTTCTTCTTCCGGATGAATAAATTCAGTGGAATTTAAATTTTCTTTTTTAAATTTTTCGGCGGTAAGATGGCGTTTATTGGAAGTCGCATAAATTATAATATTTTCGGGAAGTTCGTCAAGCCCGCCGTCAAGCATAGATTTAAGCTTTTTATAGAACATAGAATCGGCATCGTAAGCAATATCGTCAAAAATCAATATAAATCGTGATGATTTCGCCTTTAAAATTGTAATTAATTCGTATATCATTTCCGCCGTATCTTCGACTACTTCTATAAATTTAATTTTATCGATATAAGGAGGTTCGCCGAAAGATTTTGCTATAGCCCTGATTAACGAGGACTTGCCCGTTCCTCTGTCGCCCCACAAAAGAACGTTATTGGCGGGTTTGCCGGAAGCAAATTTCATAGTATTCCTGAAAACCTCTTTTATTATTTGGTCGATTCCGATAAAATCCGAAAGGGAGAGTGAATATCCGGAAGGCGGATGTTCAAGATTGGCTTCAGATAAAGGCTTAAGCATGTAACTGCCGTTAACCTTAAAAAACTTAAACGAACCTGATTTATCTAACAGCGTATCGTCGTAACGTATAATACTGCGTTCGCTAATCGTATCCGCATCGTTACCGCCGTTATATTTATCTTTAAGTTTTAAATAAACTTCCGATATAATAGCGTTAATATTGCGCACTTCTTCAAGGAGTTCATCCATAATAATATATTAATATTTTTTTATTTTGTTTTTAGATGAATTTAAAATAAACGACGAAATTATTTAAACTCGCTTAAATATAAACGACGAATTTTATTTAATAAACGAAGAATTTAATTTTATAGAGCAGTATGAAGAACACATAGAACACACTTTATCGTCTTTAAGGGGCAGGGAGGCTCTCATTTCTCTGGCTCTTTCGGGATCTAAAGCACATTCGTACTGTTTTTCCCAGTTCATAGCCCGCCTATTTTTGCTCATCTCTAAATCAAAATTTGCTGCGCCCTTTATTCCTTTGGCTATATCGCCTGCATGGGCGGCAATCTTTGCGGCTATAACGCCTTCTTTAACGTCCGATACCGAAGGAAGCCTTAAATGTTCGGCGGGGGTGACGTAGCACAGAAAATCGGCTCCCGCTCCGGCGGCTATCGCGCCGCCTATGGCGCTGGTAATATGGTCGTAGCCGGGGGCAATATCCGTAACTAACGGACCTAAAACATAAAAAGGAGCGCCGTTGCATAAACTTTTTTCTAATTTTATATTTTCTTCTACCTGATTTAAAGGAACGTGCCCCGGCCCTTCTATCATTACCTGAACGCCTTCTTCGAGCGCTTTTTTCTGCAGTTCTCCAAGCGTAATTAATTCGGTAATCTGGGCTCTATCGGTAGCGTCATGCAGGCATCCCGGTCTTAATCCGTCGCCGAGGCTTAAAACTACGTCGTTTTTCTTGGCAATTTTAAGCAGTCTTTCATAATTTTCATATAAAGGATTTTCTTTGTTGTTTCTTATCATCCACGACGCAATTAACGAACCGCCCCTTGATACTATACCCATAATCCTGGTCTGCATATTCATCGTACTTATAGCTTTTAAAGTTAAGCCGCAGTGGACGGTAATAAAATCCACGCCTTCTTCGCACTGTCTTTCTATAACGTCGAAAAGGTATTCGGGATCGAATTTGTCAATAAAATCAGGGGAATTAGGGTTAACGATACCTTTTTCGACCGCGGGTTGAAAGGCTTCATAAAGAGGCACCGTACCGATAGGAACGGACGAATTTTTTAATATATACAACCTGAATTCTACTATGTTGCCGCCGGTAGATAAATCCATAACGGCGTCAGCGCCGCTTTTTATTGCCGCATTTAACTTTTCCAACTCTTCTTCGATGTCGTGATTATCGCCGGAAGAACCTATATTGGCATTTACTTTAGTTTTTAAATCTTTGCCTACGGCAAGAGGCTTTATATCTCTTAATCTGTTTTTCGTTATGACGGTAAAACCGTTCATAACGTCTTCGCATATCTTTTCGGGAGCGACTCCTTCTGCCAAAGCGCACGCTTTCATTTCATCGGTAACAATATTTTGTCTTGCGGCAGATATCTGATTTATATATTTCATAATTTTAAATTTACCTTATTTTCCATTAAGAATCTTTATCATTGCTTTTACTTTTTTGCCTATATCTTTTTTATTTAAACTTAACAGCGAAGATTGGATGGCAATAAACCTGCATCCCGATTTTTTAATTTCCGGTATATTAAACTCGTTTATGCCGCCGAGCGCAAAAACCGGAATTTTCATGACATTAACAACTTTTTTTAAAACGTCTGCGCCGTGAAAAAAATCCTGTTTTTTAGTTTTAAAAACGGGACTGAAAGTTATAAAATCGGCTCCGTTTTTTTCAGCATCGACGGCATCTTCTATGGAGTGAGAAGAATAAAAAATTTTTAAGCCTTTAAATTTTTCTTTAACCGATTTAATCGGCGGAGCGTTAATATTTAGATGTACGCCGTCTGCAGAAAGAACTGCTGCGGCATCCGCCCTCTCGTTAACAAAAAACTTAACGTCGGGATATTTTTTAAATATCAAGCCTCTTATCTTATCTCCAATTTTTATAAAATCGCGTACGGAAACATCTTTCTGCCTGAGCTGAAAAGCTTTTAAACCTGCGCCGAAAGCTTCATCGAGAGCGTCAATATACTCTTCGTCGTTATTAAAAAAATTTTTGTCCCCTATTAAGTATATATTAAAATTAAACCAAGAAGCATCCGTATTCGGCATTTTTTAATTATATAATTTTAAGGCTAAAATTGTCAAACGATACGGCAATTAATCTTTTTTTATTCATCCATAAATCTGCCGTGTCCTTTAGACAAAATTCTTAGCATCTTAATATTATAATGGGCAAATTTTATTAACTGCCAAGGGATAAACAATCTAGTAAAAAGCGTGTATTGCGTAGGCGCGATAAAAGATCTGGAATCGCTCGTGTAAGGAACGTATTCCATTAAATCGTCATCTTTTTTATTTTCCATAATAAATATAATCCTCCTATTCATATTGCATTTATATTTCATAATAGATACGGCAATTTATCCTTAAATATAGCTTATTTCTCCAAATATTTTCATTAGTCGGGAATATACTGCCATAAAAATTTTCCTTTCATTTTCCAGATAAATAAATAATGAAGCATATATTTAACCCAGTGTCCGGCAAGACCTATATCTCCGAAAGTGTAATTTAAATTTCTGCCGAATTTATATTTATCGTAATTTGGAATTACCGGATACATAGTCAATAAAGCGGCCGATCCGCCGGTCATCGATTTGCCCATAGAGGTTATACATATTGCCCCGAATTCAGCCATCGATGCGCTATAGGTGGGTTCTGCCGCTCCGTTCTTTATCATATCGATAATGGAAAGGGCGACCGTATGGCCTATGATTCCAGACGCCATGCCGGTTCTGGGAGGACTCGGAGCTATAAGAGTACCGTCCGGCGCTTTAAAAGCCTTGCTTATCGGATGCGGGGGAGCAAAAGCTATTCCTGCCGCAAATATATTTTTATATAAAGAATTATTGTATTTTTTAGGCCAATCCGAATTTTTCCATTCCTCAAAAGGTTTTGCGCCGGAGGTATAATCGGCATCTACTTTCATAAAACCGCTAGGCACGCACATTTGGCTTTTAATATCGCTGCCGTCCTTATCTATGTATGAGATGGAAATACCGGCAAACGGCGGAATCAGCATGGCAAAATCAAAATCGAGCGACCCTTCTTTTCCTTCAATATTAACGTAATCTAAAGAGCCTTCTTTTACGTTTCTAACGTGCGCCCTGTCCACCCATTTAATGCCCTTTTCCCTAAAAGTAGACTCGGCAAAAAGTTTGCCTGATATAAAGTTTCCGTTCCTTCTTACTACCACTCCGCCGACTCCGAAATCGCCCAGCGTAGGTTCGTTGGATATCCAAGTTATGTCCGCCATATTGCGAAGTCCCCGCTTCGCAATTTCAAATTCTAAATTATGTATATATTCAAAAGCGGCCCCTTGGCAGGTGGCGGTTCCATGTCCAGTACCGACGACAAACTTTTGCCTTTTGCCCTTTTTCATCTTTTCTACCGCTTTCAAAAAATTATCCCTTGTTTTAACGGCATGAGGCAAACTACAGACCGAATCAGAATAGCCTTCATCCGGTCCAAGTCCCGGCGTAGCCGCAAAATTGAGCTTAGGACCCGTAGCGTTTATTAAATAATCGTACTTTACCTGTTCCGTTTTGCCGTCGTTGTATTTTACGACTACATATCGGTCGACGTCGTCCGGATGAATCTCTTCCGCCGCTCCGTTTTTAAATTCTATGTCAAACTTTTCATATACCGGCGTAAGATCGAACTGAGTTTTTTCTGGCTTCATAGAACCCACTCCCACCCATATCCATGAAGGGATATAAGAAAAATGTTTTCTCGGCGATATTACTACAACTTCATGTTTACGCCCCAGCGCTTTTTTTAAATTTAATGCCGCAGTGTTGCCGGCAAATCCAGAACCCAAAACTACTATGCGAGCCATATAAATTTATCCCCCCGTTTCTTCATTTTTTACTTATTAATAAATCTTAAAATAAAATTTAAAAAATATTAGATTATTTTATATATATGTTTTATAATATTTATGATAGCAAAAATATAAAAATATTTCTATATAATTATAAATATATATTTGCATTATCATATATTCATATATAACATATTTTTATTATCGTACCGCGCATTGCCGGTTTATTGAATAAATTATAAATTTAATAAAATCAAAATATTGATTAATCTATATTAACGCTATGGAAACCCTTGATAAAATAAAGCTTATTTATTCTTTCGACGCCGGAGACGCGTCAAATTTAACGCAAATAAAAGAGCTGATGAATTCAAATGTAAACGAATTTATTTCCGGCGTTTATTCATTTATATCAAACTTCGACGATTTCAGCAAATTTCTTCCTAACGACGAAATAAGAACAAGACACAGGGAGAAGTTAAAAATCTGGTTCCTCAATCTTTTTTCCGGAAAATACGACAATGAATATTTAAGGCAGTTAAAAAGAATAGGAGAGGTTCATTCTGAAATAAAATTGCCTTCGCATTACGTCAGCGCTACAATGAACTATATAAGAAATTTTATTCATAAAGTTATTATAAAAAACATTCAGTCCTCCGAAAAAAGAAATGAAATAATTGAATCTGTAAATAAAATAATAGATATTAATTTAGATATAATCATAAGTTCATATATAAATGAAGGAAAATTTTACATAGCGTCTACAAAATTTGAAACTAAAATAATAAAATTCAGTTCGAAGTTTTCTTATATGCTTGACCTTGCCCTTGTAATATCTTTAATAATTGCAACTATTATGGTTTTTCTGATGTTCTTATTTGAAATCTACAGATTCGCCTTCGGCGGCGGCGCTTTTGAATCCACCGTAGTCGATATTCTCGGCGCTATGTTAATCGTTTGGGCAATAAGAGAACTGCTTGAAGAAGAAGTTAAAAAGCTGAAGGGGCATAAATTCGCGTTAAGCGCTTTTATAGGTCTTGCGATGGCGGCTCTTTTAAGGAAGATATTAATCTTTTCTCTGGCTTCGGGAAAATCCAAGGAAGTCGCAATATTAGGTTTCCTCGTA